>DAIUBN010000001.1:0-52101 GCA_036846645.1 Bacteroidaceae bacterium
GAATCTTCGTAATATCATTTTTAAATGCAATGAATGTCATAATGATAAAGAACAGAATGAAATAACCTCCTAAGATTACCATCAAGTGGAATGAATAGAACGTCATTGAAACATTAGGAACAGCATATTCCGGAGTTTTGAAATATCCATATCCCATATTGCTGACATTAGCATTGAATACATGTTTTGCTAAATCTGCTTCATTTTTCATATTAGCTTTCTTTGCTGCTTTGTATGCTCCAAGAGATGACATCGCAGTCTTTCCTGATGCCATTTTATCTGGTACCGACATGGCTGTAGTACCATCAGGTGTTTTATAACCACCTTTTAATATATCATTAACGCCGGGTACAAAACTTGATGCACTACGATTGGCAAGCAATGATAACATTGAAGGAATCTCTATTTTAAAATAGAAAGGATCTTCGTTAGAACCAATCATTTTGTCGCAAGGTTTAAGAACACCAACACCAACAAGTCCGCAACTTGTACGGCCATTGAACAAACCTTCCATAGCTGCAAGTTTCATGGGTTGGGTTTTGGCTACCTGATAAGCCGAACCATCACCCGACCATAAAGAGCATACCGAAGCAATAAGACCTACTATGGTAGCTATCTTCAAAGAACGAATAGCAAATTCTTTTTCTCTTTTCTTAATGAGGAACCAACAACTGATACCCACAACGAATATTGCTGCTACAATCCATCCTGAAAGTACGGCATGGAAAAATTTATTAACGGCAACCGGAGATAGCGCCACAGCAGCAAAATCGGTCATTTCGTTACGCATTGTATCGGGATTGAAAGTCATACCAACAGGATATTGCATCCAAGAATTGGCTACTAAAATCCACCAAGCAGACAAAGAAGCTCCTAGCCAAGTGAGCCAAGATGCTGCAAGATGAAATCCCTTACTTACCTTATTCCATCCAAAGAACATGACACAGATAAATGTAGTTTCGAGGAAGAATGCCACAACACCCTCAATGGCCAATGGTGCACCAAAAATATCACCCACTAACCAGGAATAGTTACTCCAATTTGTACCAAATTCAAATTCAAGAATGAGACCAGTGGCAACACCGATACAGAAATTAATACCAAACAGTTTCATCCAGAATTTAGTAGTTTTCTTCCAAACTTCAAGACCAGTGCGATAGTACATAGTCTCCATAATGGCTATCATAAATGTTATACCCAATGTAAGGGGTACAAAAATCCAGTGATACATCGCAGTCATCGCAAATTGCGCTCGCGACCAGTTAATTAACGAAGGGTCAAGACTTTCAAACATAGCGTTTTGTATTTAGTGATTTTTCATGTTTAAGAAGATATTCTTCTATTTAGAGTGCAAAATAGGTAATTTTTGTGAATATAGAAAATTTTTTCGCAAGAAATATGTAATTTTGTTCATCAAACTGTTTATCAATGAAAAAATTTAAATTGGGCAGCCGGTATACCCCATCAAATTATCCGGAAGAAATTGAAAAGAAAGCACAAGAATATAAGAACAAAGGCTATCGGATGCCAAACAAGAAATTACTTCGAACTCCAGAGCAACTGGCGGGCATTCGCGAAGCTTGTAAAATCAATACTGGTGTTCTCGATTACGTCACAGAACATATTCATGAGGGGATGTCTACTCAAGAAATAGATCTTTTGGTTTATGAATATACTTCCAATCACGATGCCTCACCAGCACCACTCAACTATGAAGGTTTTCCAAAAAGTGTCTGCACCAGTATAAATGATGTAGTTTGTCATGGCATTCCTAGTAAAGATGAGATACTAAAGAGCGGTGATATCATCAACGTCGATGTTTCTACTATATATAAAGGATATTATGGTGATGCATCGAGAATGTTTATGATTGGTGATGTCAATGCCGAAATGCAACGCTTAGTGAAGGTCACCAAAGAGTGTATGGAGATTGGTATCAAGATGGCTCAACCTTGGACTCAGCTAGGTGACGTTGGTGCTGCCATCCAAGAACATGCCGAGAAGAATGGATACAGTGTAGTACGCGATTTGTGTGGTCACGGCTGCGGCGTCGACTTCCACGAAGATCCCGATGTAGAGCATTTCGGTAAGAAAGGTACCGGTGTTCTCCTTGTTCCTGGTATGACTTTCACTATTGAGCCAATGATTAATATGGGCAAATATGATGTGTTTATCGATGAAGACGACGATTGGACTGTATGCACAGAAGATGGTCTACCTTCAGCTCAGTGGGAAAATATGATACTGATTACAGAAAACGGAAATGAAATTCTAACCTATTAATGATATGTTTACACTACGCAAAGCAGATGTTGCAGACTGCAATCTGATTCAATCACTTGCCAAGCAAGTGTTTCCAATCACTTATAAGGATATTCTGAAACCCGATCAAATGGATTATATGATGGATTGGATGTACAATCCTGTCAATATCCGAAAACAGATGGAAGAAGAAGGACACGTTTATTTTATTGCTTACGAAGAATGCGAACCGGCTGGATATTTATCAATTCAGCCCGAAGGAAAAGATTTATTCCATCTTCAAAAAATTTATGTCTTACCTTACTTTCAGGGTGCACATGCAGGCAGTTTCCTATTCCGGGCAGCTCTCAAGTATATCAAAGAAATTCATCCCGAGCCTTGTCGCATGGAACTCAATGTGAATCGCAATAACAAAGCTTTGCAGTTCTATCAACACATGGGTATGCACATTGACCGTCAGGGAGATTTTCCTATTGGCAACGGATTTTATATGAACGACTATATAATGGCTATTGATTTATGAGAACCTTCTTGCAAGATGTAGCTCACGATTTGTATGGCAAACTTGATGGCGATTTATCTAAAACCGCCATTGTTTTCCCAAACAAACGTGCCGGATTATTCTTTAATGAGTATTTGGCAGATGAGAGCGAAGGTCCTATGTGGGCACCTGTTTATGTAAGTATCAAAGATTTGATGCAACGTTTGTCACCTCTCCAACTAGGCGACCGCATCTTGCTTGTAGCTGTTCTTTATAATGTATATATCGAAAAGACAGGAAGCGATGAAACACTAGATAGTTTTTTCCCATGGGGCGAACTGCTCATCAGCGATTTCGACGATGTAGATAAGAATCTGGTTGATGCCGACCGTATCTTTGAAAACTTGAGCGACTTAAAGAACGAGATGAACGACCTCGACTTCCTTGATACTGAACAAATCAAAGCGTTAGAACAATTCTTCCAGAATTTCTCTTTCGAAAAGCATACCGAACTGAAACAACGGTTTGCCAATTCATGGAATAAGCTGAAAGAAATCTATCACGCCTATCAAACCAAACTTACCGAAATGGGCATTGCCTACGAAGGTATGCTTTATCGGTCTATCATTGATAAGATACAAAGTTCGGATTTAGCCTACGATCATTATGTTTTTGTAGGTTTCAATGTATTGAATAAGGTAGAGAAGCAGTTTTTCTCTATTGTGCAACAATATGGTAAAGCCATGTTTTATTGGGACTATGATAAATACTATATGCCTTCTACTGCCCAGCATCAATATTTCGAAGCAGGAGAGTTTTTGCAGCGCAATCTTACAGATTTCGGAAACGAACTTGACGATACTTATTTCGACCATTTCAATACTCAGCCCAAAGATATTCGATTTATTGCCGCTTCGACAGAGAATGCCCAAGCTCGCTATATGTCTCAATGGGCAGAGAAAGCTGTGACAGATAGTGCCGAGAAAGAAAATGTGGTTGTGCTATGCAATGAATCATTATTGCTGCCGGTACTACATTCTATTCCCAACAAGGTGAATAATGTAAACGTAACGATGGGATTTCCATTGTCACAAACACCTATCTACAACTTTTTGACGGCTGTTTCTGATTTGCAAACAGATGGTTATGACAGCGAAAACGGACAATTTGCCTATTCCAATATTCGTTTGGTACTCAATCATCCTTATACTCAGCAGAAAGCACCCCATGCTACCGAACTGCTGCATACATTGACCGTCAACAATCATCCTTATTCTCTACCAAGCGAATTGCAAGCTACCGGCGATGATTTCCTTAATATGGTATTTGTTCCACAAAACGGAAATGTTGCCATTTGCCAATACCTGATGAATCTTATTCAAGAGATTGCAACGCTATATAAAGGTAAGGATAATGAGACAGATCTTTATAGTCAATTGTATCAAGAATCTATCTATGAGGCTTATACCAGCATCAACCGACTTCTATCGCTTATCCAGCAGAATCAAATCAATATTTCGGTACATACTTTAAGTAAGCTACTCAATAATATTCTGCACAGTTCTTCTATTCCTTTCCATGGCGAACCAGCTATCGGTATGCAGATTATGGGCGTACTCGAAACCAGAAACTTGGATTTCAAAAACCTGCTGATGCTCTCACTTAACGAGGGACAGTTTCCAAAATCAGGCAGTGACATGTCCTTTATCTCTTACAATATTCGGAAAGCTTTCGGCATGACTACCATAGAGCACAAAAATGCGGTCTATGCTTACTATTTCTACCGCCTTATTCAACGTGCCGAATCCATCACTTTGCTCTACAATTCTACTACGTCGGGATTGAGCAAAGGAGAGATGTCACGTTTCATGCTACAATTATTGATGGAATCGAAATTCGATATCAAACGTTTGGTATTGGATTCAAAACAAAAGGCAGAACAAATCGATTCTTTCAAAGTGGAGAAAACTGCCGATATCATGGGCAAGTTGAACGAGCATTTCGATGCCACTCTTCACAAAGGGAGGGTGCTATCACCGTCTGCACTCAATCATTATATGGATTGCCCATTGCGTTTCTATTTCCAATACATCGCCGAATTGAAAGCACCCGATGAAGCTACTATGGAAATCAATTCACCGATGTTTGGTACTATCTTCCACAAATCAGCCCAGAACATATACAATACTATTAAAGATAAAGACAAGCATGTTACTGCTGCTGCGATAGATAGTTTCTTAAAAACGCCTAAGTTACTCAAAGATTGTATCGACAGTGCATTTCGAAGCGAGTTCTTCAATCTGAAACCGGAAGAAAAAGCTGTCTATAACGGTACATATCTTATTAATTTCCGCGTCATCGAGATGTATCTGAAGCAACTTTTACAATTCGATCGACGTTTCACGCCATTCGATGTATTGGACGAAGAGCATTGGGTTTCTCAACAACTCGTCATCGATACACTTCAAGGTCGCCTACCTATTAATATAGGAGGTTCTATCGACCGTCTCGACCGTCTTGGAGATACATTGCGAATAGTAGATTATAAAACTGGCGGCGAACCTAAGATTATCGCTTCTGTTGCCGATCTCTTCCGAAGCGATCTAGACAGGGCAAGCTACGTATGCCAGGCTTTTATGTATTCTTTGGTAATGACACACGAAATGCCAGGTTACAAAATTAAACCTACCCTGCTCTATATCCATAAGGCTGCCAATAAAGAGTATTCTTCGGATATACTGATAGGTGAATCTCGACAGCCCAAAGAGCCCATAGAAGATTTCAATATCTATGCCGAAGAATATCGCAATGAGCTATTGAATCTCATCAACGAGATATTCAATACCGATAAGCCCTTCACTCAGGCAGAAGATAGCAGCCGATGTCAATATTGCGATTTCGCCCGTATCTGTAAAAGATGAGTTTACTTCTTCTTATCTGGTGAATAGACTAAATTGTCTACCGAAAAATCTTCGTTGATCGTAACAAAGACTGTGGCGAACATCCATTTTTGCAATCTCAATTGTGGAATGCTGAATTGTCCGACAGGAAGCTTTAACATCACTTTGTTCCAACCTTTCTTCAGATTGATAGTGATAGGTGGACGAGCTGTGAAATTTTCATTGCCAAGCACAGATTCTTGATTCTTCACAGTTGTTGTATCGTTCCAGTGCGGTGGCATCACTTCTTTATCGTTTATCCAGATACGGCTACCTTTATAGTCCCATCTACCTTGTGCTGGTGGCAAATCGGGTTCACTGCGACTATAATTTTGAAACTCTGCTAGCAAGCCGACCGGCATGTCATGAGGAGCATAAACATAGGTAAAAGCATAGGCTGTATGATTGGGCTGAGGATTTCTGTAGAAACCAGGAATAAGAGTTCCCCAAGTGTGACGCAAGTAAATACCCGCACCAATAGCATCTTTAGTATTGTAGATTGAATCTCCATACTTATAACTGGCTTTTGTTTCTTCTGTTTCAGGAGGGAATACTTTACTCAAATCGCCCCCATTAGGAAAAGCATCGGTAATGCGCCACACTACATTTGTCTGCTTCACATAAGGAAACGGCTCGCTATGCAGCGTATGATGTTTATACCATAACATTCGGTTCTCAAAGTCTACATATTCATTAAATTCTTTAGAACCTGCCGTAGGCATCATAGTTCCGTTCTTGTCAAAGTACTGACTTCCGCCTCCCATCCACGAACGTTCGGCAAAAGCCATCATATAAGGATAAAAGCTGTTTTGCTGAATGATGTCTCTCTCAGAAGGTAGTTTTCGATCTGTCCAAACGGCCATGATACCACCCAATAGTCCATCATCCGAGGCATCTTTTGCATATATCTTACTTGTGTATATTCCCACTATATCAGCAAAAGTATCAAAATGATTCAGATAATGAAAGCGTGAATCTATCGCTGGAATACCATCTATAGGTTTGCCACGATAACTCCAAAGTTGAGTCATATCAATTTCTCCAACTTTATAATGATAACCCGGATTCCAAGATATCACTTTCTTGCCTTTACTGCGAACGTAGGCTACCATTTGAGGAACAAAATCGGGGTTGGTAAATTTCACTTCGTCGGTACCGATATGAAGATAAGGCACATCAAAAGTCATGCACACTTCATCTATCAGATTCTTAAGAATCTTCATACCTTGTTCGCTCTGCATATCGCACTTGAAAGTACGAACAAAAGCCTCGCTATGACCGGGCATATCAATCTCCGGAATAAGTAGCATACCACGTTCTTTGCAATAGTCCACCATCATTGCTGCTTCTCTTAAGGTATAGAACTTTCCTTTATCACGAGTCACATTGGCGGTATCGTTTAATTGTGGATAAATGCGGCTTTCCAATCGCCATGCCTGATTCTCTGTAAGATGCCAATGGAAAACATTGATTTTAAATTGTGACAATACATCTATCTCGTGCTTCAATTCGGCCGTGGAAATATAAGTTCGACCAACGTCTTGCATGAAACCTCTTATCTTGAATGCCGGCCAGTCTAGAATATCGCAACACGGAATCTGAGTCTCATCCAATACTCTTTTCGAAAGTTGCAACAAAGTTTGGAAAGCCCTCAACACACCTGTTGATGTGGTAGCTTCAATCTTTACACTCTTCTTAGAGACAATAATATGATAAGCTTCATCCATATTATGTGTTACACCTTTCAACTGAGGTACAATACTCACAGTCAGAGTAGACTTTGCATTATCAGAGATAGATAGTCCCAACCGACGGGTATAGATTGTGCTAGTAGCACTATTACGCTGATCTATCAATTTAACAATAGAAGATTGAAAACTTCCTCTCATCGAAGTAAAGACTTGAGGTTTGGGCAACAAATGCAAATCATTTGCTGCATAAGTGGTCGCTGTAATCAATAATGCAACAACCAACATCACATAAAACATCGAACGTTTAGCGTACCACATCTTTTAAAGGAATTGCTTGAAAAGTCATTTCAGCAACACTACTTTCGTAGAGTATGCCAATAGTATCTTTATCTATCATAGTGAGACAAGAATATCCCCATCCATTTTCTTCATCAAGCAACAGTTGAAGGTCAGAAGGCCACGACTTGCCACCATCCAAACTAGCTTTTATTGTGATGTGATGTCGCCTGTTTGTCGTATTAGGATTAGAGAACAATAATAAATCTTTACCAGTAGAATTATCTTTAGCAGCAACATGAAGTAAACTAGCTTGGCAAACAGATTCTTGAAGTAAACTGCGCGAAGAAGAATGTTCTGTCCAAGTCTTTCCCAAATCTTTTGTGATGCTTACCGCACGACTTCCACCACGATTATCTCTCATATTCAACATCAATACACCTGGTTCTACTTCTGCTACTTGTGCTTCGGTAGTATTGCTACGTGCCGGTTGATGTATAGTCCAATGAACTCCCCTATCTGTGCTATACATAATTCCAGCATGAGGCATTTTCAAAGAGTCGATAAATTGAATAGGAAAAACGAGTGTGCCATCAGTCATCGTTATACCTCTTCCTGGTCCCTGAAGCAAGAATCTCCACGATTCATCTTTCACCTGATTGGTAATATTGATAGGCTGCGACCAAGTACGACCGTCATCTGTACTTTTCGACAATACCAATTGAGAAGTATGATTGATATCTTTTCCAGGATGAGAACTAAACCATGAACGCTGACCACCATATCCATGAGACCATGCAGCGATAGCCCATGCAGTATTAGTTTTGGTATCAACTAATATAGCAGGATCTCCTACTCCATTCTGAGCTGAAGGCAATCCACCATACTGTCCAAAAGAAAGAGGTCTACGCATCTTCTCCCAAGTTTGTCCACCATTAGTACTACGACTTACACCAATATCAATATGTTCTTGCAAGTCCATACCGCTATTATATCTGACGTCATAAACAGCAAGCAGAGTTCCTTGATTAGTAGTTGCAAGTCCAGGGATACGATAACAAGCCGATCCATCATCGCCGGCATGACGTACACCGATTGCCATACGATGTTCAAAGGTTGGTCCCGATTTATCTAAAGCTAGTAGTTTACCATCTGCATAGATAGCTGAAATAGAAGCAGTAACCTTTGTTTTTAATGAGATTCCTCGTTTCATCTGTAGACTCACCCAAAAGTAATGAACGCCAGGAAACAACATCTGCTTTGAAGCTAACGAAACAGTTCTTGATTTTGGCACATTAACATGCGACTGGAGTACTGAGTATGAAGTATTCACTACAAGAGTTTTATTCGGCTCTTCAAAACTCATATAATTATAAGGTTTATAAGCTTTCTCCTTTTCTCTCTGAACAGCTTCTACGCCACCATAATACAGTTTGATGGCAGCAATATTCATTAAATTTACTTCTTTACCAATATTAAGTAATACTTTATCGAGCCTTTTACTATCTTTCACTTCTATTCTCAAATAGAATAACGGATTGTCCTGTCGTTCTATCAAAATAGGGATTTGTGGCTCATGCACAAATACAGAATCAACTGCAAACACACTCTGGAAAGAAACAATCAGAGCAAAAAGGCTAATAATAGTGAACTTAAATCTCATAAGTATTTAAAATTATAAGGGAATAATTAATATTTAATCTCAATTGCAAATATACAAAAGAATAATAAGACTAATGCATAATTCGATATAAAATATAAAAAGAAAAAAGCCATAAATCAATTTAATACCGAAATAATTCTAAAATTGATAAGGATGTTTCAACAAAAACTTCAAGACATATTAAATAAAACTTCTTGATGATTAAAGATTTTCTTCAAGACGATTTTAGCAAGACATAAAGCACATTTTTTTCAAATTATCATTCTATTAAAGAACATCTATTTCCTCACCGTCGTATGCAAATTGAATATTTTGGGGTAAGTAGGCATTAGTCTGTTGATGAAGTCCAGCCTGATGACTCATGTGAACAAAGAATGTCTGACGAGCTGCAATACGTTGTGCATTGGTCACAGCTTCTTCAATTGTTTGATGAGAGTGATGAGGCTTGTGTCGAAGCGCATTAATAATGAGCGTATCAATGCCTGAAAGCAAATCGTAAGAGCATTGTGGCATAGTGCTCATATCAGTTATATAGCCCAACCTACCTATACGAAATCCTAGGATTGGCATTTTACCATGCATCACTTCGAAAGGCGTAACTTTTATATCTTTGATATAAAAAGGTATTAAAGGAGTTGTTTTATGAAGTGTAATCTGCGGTACACCAGGATAAAGTTTACCGTCCTTAAAGCAATAGGGCATGCGACGCTTCAAGGCATCACAGGTCTGCTTATCTGCAAATATTGGAATCGAATTGAATGCACAAAAAGGGCGCAAATCATCGAGTCCACCTACATGATCATAGTGCTCATGAGTAATAAGAACAGCATCTATCGGTTTAAAGGGTAATTGCAGCATCTGCTGACGAAAGTCGGGTCCACAATCTATAAGTATTCTGACACCATCTATATTGACTATAGACGAACAACGTAAACGATGATCATGCGGATCGGAAGAAGTACATACTTCACATTGGCAACCAATTTGAGGCACTCCGGTAGAAGTGCCACTACCTAATATCATGACTTTCGTACCGCTCATTGTAAACTATCTAAATAAAATTGACTTCGGGATGTATTTGAATACCGAATTTCTTTTCTACGTCGCTACATATCTGATTACTCAGTTTGACTATATCACTCCCCTTAGCTCCACCCAGATTGACTAAGACAAGGGCTTGTTTAGGATAGACACCGGCAGGACCAAGTGACTTACCTTTCCAACCAGACTGTTCTATCAACCAGCCGGCAGGAACTTTTATCTGATTTGATGACAATTCATAAAAAGGCACCGTTGGATATTGTTTCTGCAAAGCATCAAACACTTCGTGGCTAACAATAGGGTTGATGAAAAAAGAACCGGCATTGCCAATATCTTTAGGATCTGGCAATTTGGCACGACGAATTGCAATAACAGCTTGCCGAACATTCTTCAAAGTGAGTTCGCCAATAGTATCGATTTCTTTTTGAAGAGAACCGTATGTAATATCGAAAGTCGGAGAAGTAGTAAGTACAAAATTGACATGAGTAACAAAATAATGCTTCATAGATGGCTGCTTAAAGATACTCTGTCGATAGCCGTATGCACAATCTTCACGATTAAAAATCTTGAGAGAGCCATCATCTGCATCTATTGTCTCGACCGATTCAATGATTTGAGCAGCTTCACTACCATAAGCACCAATATTCTGAACGGCAGATGCACCTACTTCTCCAGGAATAAGAGAAAGATTCTCAGCGCCATAATATAAGTGATCTACACAATAAGCAACAAAATCATCCCATATCACTCCAGCCCCAACTCTCAATCTGACGGATGTAGAACCAGTAACTTCTGTACATTCTACACCACGAATACCGGAATGAAGCACCAGACCTTCGAAATCGTGAGTAAACAATAGATTGCTTCCTCTACCTACATGTAGATAAGGTTGCTGTAGTTTGCTAGAGCGAATTAAAGAAACAAGTTCGTCAGTATTCTGATATTCGATAAAACATTTCGCCTTGGCATCAATACCAAAGGTGTTGTATTCTTTCAAAGAGAAGTCAGAACGTTCTATCATAAGGCTATATACTTATATCTTCGAACTTAAATAACTTCCATTTTCCGTCATTCTTACGGAAGTAAAGAACATTAGAGAAGCCATTGCTCACTCCTTTGAAAGCAACAATCTTCTGGTCGGATGCATCAGAATTGGGCTGACCATAATTAATGTTAGACATTTGCACAACAGGCAACTTAGGCTTGAAAGCAAACCACTGGCTCACATCAATAGTAGCATCGAGCATCGAAAAATCGTCTTCGGGATTGGCCGTAACAAATTTAAGAGGCTGACATACTCGCTGAGCCTGGAACAGACTGTCGGTAGAAAATCGATTGTAAAAATCGAGGAAGGTCTCATCTTCAACATTATTCATCTTGCAAATGTTGATCGACTCCAACAGCCACATACCACGAACACGCTTGAAATTATAGTTCTTTACTGACTTCGTCTTAGGATAGATCCACTGCACCTGAGCACTATGTATTGAAGTATCATTCACCAAATCCATATCTTTTTCCTTATCGAAAATAAGTGTATAGATTTTTTGATGAATATACAAATAATCATGTTTCCAATGAGCAGCATCGATATACGACTTCTTTCCATTCTGTTCTAGCAGAAGAGGAAATACAATACGGGCTTTCTGAACTGCGGGAATTGAAGCGAAGTTGTAAATAAAATCATTGAACAACTCATCGGCATTAGTGCGATGTGCAGCCTTTGCAGCTTGCGCTAAAGAATCTTCATTCAATCGTTGAACTGAATCAGGAACAGAAGAAAGGTTATTGTTACCTTTCTTATTATTACAAGATACTAATACTATAAGCAGGATAAATAGCCCTGCAATCATTCTTTTCATACAATTAGCTGACTTAAAAAAACTCAATTTTTCTATTATGACTTTTCTTTTACTTAATAATGGCGCAAAGGTACTTACTATTTTTGAGATAAGTTAGTATTTTCTAAAAATTATTTGCATTATTATTTTATAGTAGATATCCTTTGGGCAACTTTCTGCAATTATACTGAGACGCCATAATCTCACCGTATGCACCGGCAGAGCGAAGGGCAAGCAAATCTCCACGAGTCACGGCATTAAGTTTCACATTCTTATCAAAAACATCGGTCGACTCACAGATAGGACCCACAACATCATACTTCTGTTTGGGTGCTTTGGACGACAAATTTTCGATATAATGATGGGCATGATAAAGGGCAGGACGAATAAGATCTGTAAAACCAGCATCGAGAATTGCGAACTGCTTATTAGTACCTTGTTTGACATAAAGCACTTTAGAAATCAGCGAACCGCACTGTCCCACAATACTACGTCCCAACTCAAAATGAAGTTGCTGACCGTCGCGAAGTTTGAGATGTCGATCGTATGTTGCGAAATAATCGGCAAAATCAGGAATAGGGTTCTTATCAGGCTGCTTATAATCAATACCTAGTCCACCACCTACATTAATATTAGCCAGATGTATGCCACGAGCTTCGAACTTATCTTGCAATTCGTTGATACGATTACTTAACGCTTCGAAATCGTGCATTTCGAGTATCTGCGAACCAATATGAAAATGAAGTCCGGTGAACTTGATATTCTTCATCGTGAGTGCTAAGTCGATAATCTTGTCCATATCATTCATGCTGATACCAAATTTGTTTTCGGCTAAGCCGGTAGTGATATTGGCATGAGTATGTGCCCCGACATTCGGATTGATACGGAAGGCTACTCGAGCAACAGTATGCAGCTTGCCTGCCAATTGATTGATGACTTCGAGCTCTGGAACAGACTCAACATTGAAACAAAGAATATTGTTCTTAAGTCCCAATTTGATTTCCCAATCGGCTTTACCAACACCGGCAAATACAATCTTCTCGGTAGGGAAACCAGCTTTCAAAGCTGCCTGTATTTCTCCTCCACTTACACAGTCGGCACCTAAGCCATTTTGTGCAATGAGTTTGAGTATATCAGGATTTGCATTTGCTTTGACTGCATAATGAACTTTATAATTAGTATAACGTGCTGCTTCAGTTTTCACGCACTGGATAGTCTGGGTCAACAGATCCAGATTATAATAATAGAAAGGTGTCTGTATAGCAGACAGCCTTTCTAATGGGAATTGATTGTTCATTGAATTATTTATTAGCAAACAATTTGTTGCTCAACGATTGCAAAGCTTTTTTCTTATCTTCTTGTTTGATGAGCATTGAAATATTATAGTTACTACCGCCATAAGAGATCATACGGACCGGAATATTGCCCATTGCTTCTACTGCTTTCGCTTCGAAACCAACATTATCCCATTCCAAATTACCTACTATACAAATAATACACATTTCTTTATCGACAGTGACTGTACCGTATTTCTTCAAGTCGGCAAGTATCTCATTCAGATTATCAGTATTATCGATAGTCACAGAGACGCCAACTTCGGAAGTACAAATCATATCGATAGATGTGCGGTAACTTTCGAAGATTTCGAACACCTTGCGAAGGAAGCCATAAGCCAGCAACATACGACTGGATTTGATCTTGATAGCCGTAATATTATCTTTTGCAGCAACAGCCTTTATTGTTCCCGAATCAGTGCTATTAGAAATCATTGTGCCAGGAGCAGAAGGATCCATTGTATTGAGCAAACGAACAGGTATACCAGCATATTTAGCAGGTTGGATACAAGTCGGGTGAAGAATCTTAGCTCCAAAGTAAGCTAGTTCTGCAGCTTCTTCGAACAACAGATGGCGTACAGGTTGAGTATGATCTACAAAACGAGGATCATTGTTATGCATACCATCAATATCTGTCCAAATCTGAATTTCGGAAGCACCGATAGCTGCTCCTATTAATGAAGCAGAATAGTCGCTACCGCCGCGTTGCAAATTATCAATCTCACTATAAGCATTACGACAAATATAACCTTGAGTGATAAATAATTCTGTATCAGGATATCTATCTACTTGTGCTTGAAGTTTATCTTTAATATATGCAGCATCTGGTTCGCTGTTGCGATCGATGCGCATAAACTCGAGAGCAGGAAGCAAAACAGAAGCCACATGCTGTTCGTTGAGATAAAGCTGCATCAGATTGGTAGAAAGTAGTTCACCTTTAGACAATACCACCTTCTCTTCAAAGAGTGTGAACATGTCTTTAGTGAGCATGCGCAGTTCGTCAAAATGAGTTTTAAGTATACCTTGAGCTTTCTGTTTATACTCATCAGTGGAGAACAGACCATTGACTGTCTGTTTATATTTGGCCTCCAACGTATTGATGACCTCATTAGCTCCTTCCGGATTCTTTTGAGACAAATAGTTAGAAATCTCTACCAACGTATTGGTTGTACCCGACATTGCTGAGAGCACAACAATTTTACGTTCACCGCCGGTAATTAATTTGGCAACCTCCTTAATACGTTCTACCGATCCGACAGAAGTTCCTCCAAACTTTAAAACTTTCATTTTGTACAGTGTTTAATTGTTTTGTTAATCTTTTAATTATTCTCTTCGACGTAATCGTTAGTCACGTCTATTAACTCTTTATCATCAAGTTTCAATACTTTTCCGTTGAACTTGCGAACAATATGCAGATTATGAGTACTCATAATAACCAAAGTACCTTTCTCACTGAATTCTTGCAGCAAATTGACAATAGCTACACCTGTTTCTGCATCAAGATTGCCAGTAGGTTCATCAGCCAATATGATATCAGGCTCATTGAGAACAGCACGGGCGATAACAATACGTTGTTGTTCACCACCAGACAGTTCACTAGGCATCTTATTTGCTTTTTCTTGCATACCTACCTTGGTTAGCACTTCTTCTATACGCTCTTGAATCTTTGCTTTATCTTTCCAACCAGTAGCCTTCAATACAAAAGCAAGATTATTGTAAACAGTACGATCTGTAAGTAGTTGGAAATCTTGGAAAACAATGCCCAAACGACGACGGAGTTGCGGAATGTTTTTCCGTTTTATGGTCATCACATCATTACCAAGAACTTCAGCAACTTCACCCGAAGCTATCTCAAGTTCGCAATACATCGTTTTCATCAAGCTGGTCTTACCAGTACCTACTTTACCTATGAGAAAAATAAATTCTCCACGATGCAGTTCAAGATTCACATTCTCTAGAATAGGATTGTTTTCCTGTTCTATCCGAACATTCTGATATTTTACTAATGTTTCTTCCATGATTTACTATGTCTTACAACAAGTTCGCGTGCCAAATCCTCGATACGATAACCTTTCGATGTGAGCAGTACAATGAGGTGATAAATTAAATCGGCTCCCTCATAAATCATACGCTCAGGAGTACCATTCGTAGCTTCGATAACTGTTTCTACAGCCTCTTCTCCCACTTTCTGAGCCATACGGTTGACACCACTTTCAAACAGACTGGTCGTATAAGAATCTTTAGGCATCTCGGCATAACGTTGATCAATAAAATCCTGAAGTTCTTTCAAGAACATCACGGGCTCTTCGTTTTTTTCGCCCCAACAAGTATCCGTACCAGTGTGACAAGTAGGACCTTCGGGATGAACTTCAACGAGCAATGTATCATCGTCGCAATCGCTTTTGATAGATACCAGATGTAGCACATGACCACTCTCCTCACCTTTTGTCCACAACTTCTGACGAGTGCGGCTGAAAAAAGTAACCAGCCCTGTCTCTAGGGTTTTATCATAAGCTTCACGGTTCATAAAACCGAGCATCAACACCTTGCGGGTATCTGCATCTTGTACAATTGCCGGAACGAGTCCGTTCATTTTATCAAAATCGATATTCATTTTTTAGTAACTTTCAGTTTCTTACTATTATTTTTCTGCTGCAAAGATAAGATTTTAATTCGGGAATTAGTATCTCTCCGAAGTGAAAAACACTTGCAGCCAAAGCAGCATCTGCTTTACCTTTAATAAAAGTATCTGCAAAATGCTCCTTTTTACCAGCTCCGCCAGAAGCTATCACAGGTATAGAAAGTTCATCGGACAAACGTGCCAGAGCATCATTGGCATAGCCATTTTTTACTCCGTCATGATTCATGCTTGTGAAAAGTATTTCGCCAGCACCACGTTCTTGAGCTTCCTTGGCCCATACAAAAAGATTTTTTTCGGTACGCTCACGTCCGCCTTTCAGATAACAATTCCATCCCCTCTCATCTTCTCTGGCATCAATTGCCACCACACAGACTTGAGAGCCGAAGTGGTTGGCAATATCTTCTATCAAATCGGGATGACATAAAGCAGATGAATTGATTGATATTTTATCCGCACCAGCCACAAGAAGCCGTTCTACATCAGCCAGTTCATTGATACCTCCACCAACAGTAAAAGGAATGTTGATATTGGCAGCTATACGACTTACCAGTTCGGTAAATGTCTTACGTTCTTCATAACTTGCTGTAATATCAAGAAATACCAATTCGTCGGCTCCTTGCCGACTATATTCACGGCCCAATTCAACAGGATCGCCAGCTTCGCGAAGATTCACGAAGTTGATGCCTTTTACCGTCCTACCATCCTTTATATCCAGACAGGGTATGATTCGTTTTGCTAACACTTTATTATTCTTATATAATATGATAATTAAAGCTTCTCTATATCTTTCAGCGTAATTTTACCTTCATAAAAAGCCTTACCAATAATCACGGCAGGTACCTTGGCTTCATTAAGAAGTTTTATATCATCAATACAACTCACTCCACCACTAGCGATGAGATGCAATGTAGGATGATCGGCCAATATACCTTTATATAATTCGATATTCGGTCCTTGCAACATACCGTCGCGAGAGACATCGGTACAAATTACCATTTCTACACCTTTCTTAATATAGGAATCAAGGAAAGGCTTCAATTCGCAATCACTTTGTTCTGTCCACCCTTTGACAGCAATCTTTGTATCTTTAACGTCGGCTCCAAGAATAATCTTCTCACGTCCATAACGTTTAAACCATTTTTCGAACAGTTCGGGTTTTGTCACTGCGACACTACCTACAGTCACTTGTTGAGCACCACTCTCGAAAGCCAATACAAGATCTTCGTCACTCTTTATTCCACCACCAAAATCGATGGTAAGAGAAGTACGTGAAGCAATCATATCGAGCATTCTATAATTTTCTACATGATGAGAAACAGCACCATTCAAATCTACAACATGAAGGCGTTGGATGCCATAATCCTCAAACATCTTAGCAACATCTACAGGATTATCACTATAAACCTTTTTCTTATCATATTCACCTTTTTCAAGACGTACACATTTTCCATCGAGCAAATCGATGGCAGCTATAAGTTCTATCATAAATCCAAAAAGTTTTTTAAAATTGTTTCTCCTACAGCTCCACTCTTTTCGGGATGAAACTGTGTAGCAAAGAAGTTATCTTTTTCTAGTGCAGCACTAAATGGCACTATATATTGAGTAGAAGCAGCCGTAAAATCGCAAACTGGTACATAATAGCTATGTACGAAATAAACGAATTCACCCTGTTTGACACCCTTGAAAAGTCGTCCGTTGATATTTTCCAATTGATTCCATCCCATGTGAGGAACTTTATCTGTATGCAATTTGGGAACAAAGAGTTTCACCTCTTCATCAAACATTCCGAGACAGTCAACATCTCCTTCTTCAGAATGTCGACACATGAGTTGCATACCAAGACAAATGCCTAAAAAAGGTTGGCGCAATGATACCAACAATTGATCCATACCCGTTTGACGAAGAAAAGACATGGTAGAATGCGCTTCACCAACACCGGGGAATATTACTTTATCTGCATTTCTAATCTCTGTTGCATTATCCGTTATCTGTGCTTCAACGCCCAAACGCTTCAAAGCAAAGTCAACAGAACGAATATTTCCGGCATTATATTTTACTATTACAACTTTCATTTTATATTCAATAACGTTCAAGTTAGTTACGTTTATCCATAACTTTCTCAAATTGTTTGCAAAAATAACAATTTTATAAGTAATAACACTCAATTATGGAAAATGTTTTCACTCCTATATTAATTATCTTCAATATCATTTAAATTGAAATATTTACATTTTGATAGAATAATAATAAATAATGCCATGATGATTTATAATTCTGCATCATTCAGCATTGAAAGATATCAATTTGAAACTTATCTCACCGAATAAAGGAGGAATTGAAACTCACTGCAATTTTGCATCAAATTCATTCTAAAATCTTATGAAAAATATTTGCCATATATAAATATAAGGCATAATTTTGTGTCGTAAATCCTATGGGAAAAAATAATCATAATAATGTTGTGTAAGATTTTTCCTTTCTTGCGAAAGACGGGTAATCTTAATTATTAAGATTAAGATTTTGGGTTAAACATTTTGTTTTAGTTTTTTCGTGAATTATTCAAATTTCAAGGTTTAGTCAATGAGCTTATTAATGATAAATAAATCCTTAGTCGCAAGATTAAGGATTTTATTTTGTAAGCATATCAAATATCAAGAATAAGTTTTGTATCTTTGCTCGAAATATTAGTATAAAAGATGAAGATAACCATCGTTTCTGGGGCACGTCCCAATTTTATGAAGATTGCACCGATTGTTCATGCTATCGATGCGGCAAAGAAAATAGGTAAACGTATATCATACCGATTGGTCTATACAGGTAAAGCTGATGATAACAGTCTGGAACCCTCATTATTTGCTGACTTAGAGATGCGGGCGCCTGATGTTTATCTAGGTATTGAAAGTAAAAACAATACCAAATTGGCAAGTGGAATCATGCTTTCTTTCGATAGAGAACTCACAGAAAACCCGGCTCAGATAGTTCTTGTTGTGGACGACTTGACTGCGACAATGAGTTGCGCTATTGTAGCCAAGAAAATGGGTGTTAAAGTTGCCCATCTTGTAGCTGGTACCCGCTCGTTTGACATGAATCAACCCAAAGAAGTGAATAGAATGATTACTGATGGTTTATCCGATTATCTATTTACAGCGGGGGTAATGGCCAATAGGAATCTGAATCAATCTGGTCGGGAAGATGAAAACGTCTATTATGTTGGCAATATATTAATAGATACGATACGTCATAACAGGAATCGACTTTTGAAACCTTTATGGGCTTCTGCAATGCATATCGACGAGGCAGGATATTTTCTGCTCACTCTAAACAGACGTGTACTGCTCAAAGACAAAGCCAAAATGAAGGCTTTACTGACAACTTTATCTCAAAAGGCGGGCGATACCAAAATTATTGCTCCCGTTCACTCATACGTTAGTGAGAGCATTAAGAAATTGGGATTGAAATTACCTAATATCAGCATCATGCCGGTTCAGAGTTATCTAGTTTTCGGCTATCTGGTCAATCATGCCAAAGCTATTATTACCGATTCTGGAAATGTAAGCGAAGAAGCTACTTTCTTTGGCATACCTTGTATCACTATCAATGATTATGCCGAACATCCCGAAACAGTGAAGCAGGGGACTAACGAACTGGTTGGCGAAGATCCGCAGAAACTGGCAGACGCATTAGATAAATTGAACGCTGGAGTTTGGAAGAAAGGTTCAATTCCTGAACGTTGGGATGGTCATACGGGCGAAAGAATAGTAAAAATATTGTTGGGAGAATAGGAGTATAAACAAATGAGACCGCTTGCAGAAAGACTTCGACCTGATAGTCTGGACAATTACATTGGTCAACAACACTTGGTTGGACCTAATGCGATATTGCGTCGAATGATTGATGCAGGGCGTATTTCGTCCTTTATTTTATGGGGACCTCCTGGTGTCGGAAAAACGACCTTGGCCCATATCATTGCTTGCAAGCTAAATACACCATTCTATACTCTCAGTGCCGTGACATCGGGAGTTAAGGATGTTCGTGATGTATTAGAGAAAGCTAAAAAAGAAAAGTTCTTCAACAGTCCTAGTCCTATATTATTTATAGATGAGATCCATCGTTTCAGCAAGTCGCAACAAGATTCATTGTTGGGAGCTGTCGAACAAGGTATTGTGACACTTATCGGTGCCACTACAGAGAATCCTTCGTTCGAAGTGATACGCCCTCTCCTCTCCCGTTGTCAGACTTATACACTAGAGCCTCTTTCTAAAGATGACCTACTAGGATTGGTGCAACATGCTATCACTACCGATATATTACTCAAAGATCATACTTTCCAAATTGACGAGACATCAGCGATGTTGCGCTATTCTGGAGGAGATGCTAGAAAACTACTCAACATATTAGAATTGATCTTCGAATCGTCTGATAAGGACCCTATCGTCATTAATGATAAGATTGTTGCCGAACGCCTTCAACAGAATCCTCTAGCCTATGATAAAGATGGCGAGATGCATTATGATATCATATCTGCTTTCATCAAGTCGATTAGAGGAAGTGATCCCGATGCAGCTCTATATTGGTTGGCAAGAATGGTAGAAGGAGGTGAAGACCCAGCCTTCATCGCTCGTCGTTTGGTGATATCCGCTGCTGAAGATATTGGGTTGGCCAATCCGAATGCTCTCCTACTTGCTAATGCATGTTTCGACGCTGTTATGAAACTTGGTTGGCCCGAAGGTCGTATTCCCCTAGCCGAAGCAACTGTATATCTAGCCACGTCTGCTAAAAGCAATTCTGCTTATCTTGGTATAGGTAGTGCCCTAGAGATAGTAAAACAAACGGGAAATCTTCCTGTACCACTTCATCTTCGCAACGCACCAACCAAACTGATGAAAGAATTGGGTTACAGCAAAGGCTATCAATATTCGCACGATTATCCAGGTCATTTCGTAAAAGAACAATTCATGCCCGACGAATTGAAAACTACCCGACTATGGCAATCTCAAGATAATCCAGCCGAAAACAAACTAGCAGAACGTATGCAACATCTTTGGGGTGACAAGAAAGACCTCTAATAAGTATTTAAACTTTGCGCTTATCAAAATGTTTCGATTTGAAAACGAAATGCAACAGCACAAAATTGATAGGAACAACTATCATCAATACTAATATTGGAGCCAACAAGCGATGAACGCCAAAATAGAGGAACAGATTGAATAATCCCATGTGCAATAAGTAATTGATGAGATGACTAAATCCAAATCCCGCAACTTTCTTAGCAGACGGACCGGTTTTGAAAGTGAAATAAGACGTCATAAAGAAATTACAGACCAAACTGATGCAATATCCGGCAGTATAGGCAATATTGATATTGATAACCTTCTGCAACAAATAATAAACGCCGTAATGTATTGCTGCAGCAATGGTGCCAACAATGCAATAGCGCATAAATTCGGCAAACTTCTCTTCGTGTATCAATCGTATCAATCTATTCTGTATCATCACTATTTAGAATAATAATCTATCTTCAAGCCGTCTTTGGACTTGCTTTGAAATACTTGTCCATGATCAAAGCTACAGCACCATCACCTGTCACGTTGCAAGCGGTACCAAAATTATCCATTGTAATATATAGAGCTATCATCAAGGCTTGTTCGTTACTACCAAATCCCAACATTGAACCAAGTATACCGACACATGCCATAATAGCGCCACCAGGGACACCGGGAGCAGCGATCATAATGACACCGAGCATACAGATAAATCCGGCGAACATAGAAAAGTCATAGGCATGTCCTTCCATCATCATGATAGCCAATGCGCAGGCAGTGATCTTCAAGGCACTACCCGAAAGATGAATAGTAGCACAAAGTGGTATGACGAAACCCGCAATTCCATCGCTAACTCCATTCTTGAGCGTAGATTTGAGAGTCACAGGTATCGTAGCTGCCGATGAAGAAGTTCCAAGAGCAGTAAAATAGGCCGGCATCATATTGGCAAGCAATTTGAAGGGGTTCTTTTTGACAAATAGCCCAGCCACAGTATATTGAAATACAAGCAAAAAAACATGCAAAATAAAGATAACGACAATGATTCGGATAAATACCATCAGAATACTCACCACCTGCCCACTACTTGTCATATCAACAAATATACCAAATATATATAAAGGTAAAAGCGGCAAGATAACGACTTCGATGCACTTGACAACAACTTCCTTTATATCAAGAAAAAAATGCTCTAGAGTAAGAGTCTTGAGATGTGCTATGCACAAACCAAAAGTGAATGACACGATTAAAGCCGTCATGACATCCATCAATGGTGGTATATTAATGGTAAAATATCCGACAAGTTCGGTGAATTTATTCACGCTGTTAAGATGAGTCGAAGAACTGATAAGACTAGGGAAAAAAGATACTCCAGTGAAATAAGATAAGAAACCGGCAAAAAGCGTGTCACAATAAGCTACTAATGTGGTAATAAATAATAGTTTACCAGCACCTTTACCCACATCGGCTATTGCAGGCGTCACAAGACCAACAATTATCAACGGAATCATGAACTGAAGGAATTGACTGAAAAGACTATTGAAAGTAACGAATATCCTTACGATTGGAGTACTCAACATATTCCCAAAAACAATTCCAAGAATGATTGCAATAATGATTCTTGGCAATAGACCTAATTTTATCTTCTTCATATATCCAGACAAAGATGTTTATTTTGTATGGCAAAGGTAAATAAAATAAATGGTATCATTAATTCGTTAATGAGAATAAATAACGTTTCATTGGCATTATATTTGGTTATGTCATTGATTATTACGAATTTTGCATCAACATATATAATAAATAAATAATGAAAATAACTATTTTGGATGGCTATGCTGCCAATCCGGGCGATTTATCATGGAACGGATTCAAGCAATTGGGAGAATGTACAATCTACGATCGTACTAATTCCGACCAAGTAATAGAAAGATGTAAAGATGCAGATGCAGTACTTACTAATAAAGTCGTATTAGACAAGAACATCATTGAAGCGCTGCCTCAATTAAAGTATATCGGAGTATTGGCCACAGGCTACAATGTAATAGACATTCAAGCTGCCACCGAACATAATATTGTAGTAACAAATATTCCTTCATATAGCACAGAATCTGTTGCACAGTTGGTATTTGCTCACATTCTGAATATTACTCAAGCTGTGGCTCACCATAGCGAAGAAGTTCACAAAGGAAGATGGACCAATAATGCCGACTTCTGCTTCTGGGATACCAAACTTTCCGAACTGAAAGGGAAGAAAATAGGTATCGTAGGTCTTGGACATATCGGTAAGGCTGTAGCTCGTATCGCTATCGCTTTTGGCATGGAAGTATTTGCTGCTACCTCAAAAGTCAATCTACAACTTATCCCCGAGATTCATAAGTTGGAACTAGACGAACTGTTCAAAGAATGCGATTTTATCACGCTCCATTCTCCTTTGGCAGAAGATACTTATCATCTGGTAAATGCAGAACGCCTCGCATTGATGAAACCTACAGCAGTGCTAATTAATACCAGTCGTGGACCATTAGTAGATGAACAGGCTCTTGCCGATGCATTGAATAATAAAAAGATTTATGCAGCAGGTGTCGACGTATTATCTACCGAGCCCCCTAAAGCCGACAATCCATTGCTCACTGCACGTAATTGCTTCATCACCCCTCACATTGCTTGGGCTACAGAAGAAGCACGTACACGTTTGAACAATATTGCTGTCGATAATTTGAAAGGTTTTGTAGAAGGTAAAGTGATAAATTCAGTCAATCCGAAATAACAAAACGTCTTTAAATTTCTAACAAGAACTTATGTTTATATCAAAATATAAAGACACATAGTTTATCAGAAAAAAAGACAGCTTTCTATAAATATTTCAATAGGATTCATGAGCCCATTTTTGCGATTCATGAATCCTATTGATTTTTATTCATACAAATGAAACATACGTTCCATAGGCTTCCATTTTTCTGCAGAAGATTCTCCTTCTTTACAAAGCTGGAACATACTCATATAATCTTCCCATTCTTGCTGACGAGGTAGTGTGGCCAATCTTGACATCGCTGAATCCCAATCAAAATCCAGAGGAGTCTCTACAATCATGAACAACCTGGAACCTAAAATATAAATGTCCATATCGAGTATACCCACCTGACGTATTCCAGCAATTATTTCGGGCCAAGCGTGTTCTTTGCTATGGCGTTTACGATATTCTTCAATTAATTCTGGATTATCTTTCAAATCGAGTGTCTGACAGTAGCGTTTTACAGCGCACTTGTATTCTTTTACCTTATATCCTTCCATTGTTTAGTGGTATTATAAAATTAATATGTTAGCAAAGTTATAGAAAAAGTTCGAAAATGATATTCATAAGTAAATAATTAAGAATTTTTTTGTTGAAGTCAGCATTTTCTACTATATTTGAGATGTTGAATATTAAAAACAGATACAATGGAAGACAAGCTTCAACGTTACGAAGAGCTCGCACGCGAAACACAAACTGGTTGGTGGGTAGCTAATCTAAATAAGCGGGAATTTAAATGTTCTTCATTTATATCAGAATTGCTTGAAATAGATACCGATACATTTACTTTTGATTATTTCATTAGTAAAATTAGTGAAGAGTTTCGTGAAGTCATCATCAAAGACGTGATGGAATACGACTCACCGCAAAGCGAATACTGCAGAACCATGTATTCGGCTAATATTCCACGCGGTAAAGTTTGGATATCGGCTCATACTTCTTCCAAAATTGTATTAGAAAATGGCGAATGTATACGTAAGGGGTTTATCCAATTAATCGATCCCCCTCAAGAGGCAAAATCGCCCATTATAATCAGCAAAATCAACGATCTTGCACTGGGGTTGAATTCTATCTCTAAAATTCTTAAAAAGTTTTTGGATAAGGATATTCAGAAAGATACTATCAATGAAATACTTCTCGAGATACTTCACACTTATAAAGGAGATAGAAGTTATGTATTCTTATTCGATGACGATAATAAGTATCAAACCTGTAAATATGAAGTAACAGAAAAAGGCGTGAGTGCAGAAATATCTCAGTTGCAAAAGCTTAAATACGAAGACGTACCTTGGTGGAGCAATAAAATCAAATCCAAACAGTCTATCATATTGGATGATATCATGAAATTGCCGCAAGATGCAGAAGCTGAATACAAATTGCTTAAAAGTCAAGATATACAATCAATTATGGTTGTCCCTCTTATTGGAGAGAATGATGTATTAGGGTATTTGGGTATTGATATCGTAAAAAGGAAATACAATTGGACAAAAGAAGACTTTCAATGGCTTCTTTCAATGGCAAATATCATCTCCATATTCATGACATTGAAAGATAGTCAGGAACAACTATGTAATGAACAAATCAAATTGAAGGCAGCCAATAAATCATTGAAAGTCAATGAAGAAAAGATGAAGAAATTGTTTGCCCATATTCCTATTGGTGCAGCATATTTCGATCTCAACGGCAAGCCCACTCAATATAATAATAAAGGGCTAGATGTCTTCGGACTAACTTCCATCGAAGATGTTAATGATTATTCTTTCTTTAAAGATCCAAATGTGCCTCAAGAAGTTTTAGATAAAATCAAGTATCTAGATTTTGTTGAGTACGATACAATATACGACTTTGAAAAATTGCGTCCAATTGTAAAATCGTGGCGAAATGGATCCATTAAGCTCTATATCAAGATTGCAAAACTTCATGATGATTATGGAAATCCTATCGGTTATCTGATGGCATGTATTGAAGATACAGACAAGATGATGGCAAATAATCGTATTCGGGATTTCGAATCTTTTTTCTCTGTCATTTCCGAATCAGCAAAGATTGGTTACGCAAAACTTAACTTGCTCAACAATAAAGGATATGCCATTAAACAGTGGTATACAAATATTGGCGAAGATGAAAAGAAATCTGTTTCACAAATCATTAAAGAATACGAACATTTACATCCAGAAGATAGAGAGGATATATTAAAGTTTTTCTCGGATGTTAGAGAGGGAAAAGTTAAGTCGTATAATAAAGAGGTTCGTGTACATCTTCCCGGCAATCCACCCGGCAAATGGAACTGGCTTTATAAGAGTCTTGTCGTTACCCGTTTTGCCCCCGAAGAAAATGATATCGAAGTTATCGGAGTGAACTATGACATCACAAAATTGAAAGATACGGCCAATGAATTGAGAATTGCCAGAGATAAAGCTCAAGAAATGGATAAACTCAAAATGGCATTCTTAGCAAATATGAGTCATGAGATTCGTACTCCGCTTAACTCTATTGTTGGGTTTGCAGATTTGTTGGCAATCAATGTAGAACCTGAAGATAAAAAGCGATATATAAGTATACTTCATGAGAATTCTGACTTGTTGTTACAATTGATATCAGATATTCTAGATTTGTCGAAGATTGAATCGGGAACTGTAGAATACTCTTTCAATGTCATCAACGTTAAGATGCTGTGCAACGATCTTATCAATTCTTTAAAACCGAAAGTTAAGCGTGATGTAAAATTAGAATTTGATAATGAACTGCCCGACTATCATATCATCAGTGATTGGAAACGTATACAACAAGTATTGAAGAACCTAATTAATAATGCAATAAAGTTCACTTCGGATGGTCATATAAGGGTGGGATATTCTCTGAACAACGATATGATACAGTTTGATGTAACAGATACCGGTATAGGCATTAAAGAGGAGATGCTGCCAAGAATATTCAGCAGGTTCACAAAAGTCAATAGTTTCGTGCAAGGCACTGGGCTAGGTCTATCTATCTGCAAAAGTATTGTAGAAAGTATGCATGGCAATATAGGTGTAGAATCTACTTATGGTAAAGGCTCTCATTTCTGGTTCACTCTGCCTTACGACGATAACAATGAAGTCAATAGCGAGAAGAAACTGAAAGAAATCATGACTCCACTTATTCAATCGGAAGAGGATATATCAAAAAGGAAACTCGTCCTAGTAGCCGAAGACGAAGAGAGCAACTACGAACTACTCTATGCTATTCTTAGTGATAAATATGATATAGCATGGGCCAAAAACGGACAAGAGACCGTAGACCTCTACAAGAAGATGCAACCAGATATGATATTGATGGATATTAAGATGAGTGGGATGGATGGTTTGCAAGCCACCAAAATAATACGGCAAAGTGATAATAATATACCTATCATAGCTATCACTGCTTATGCTTCCGAGAAAGACAAGGAAGATGCTATAGAGGCAGGATTGGACGACTTCATGACCAAACCTATATCACCGAAGGAATTGAGAAATAAGATGATTGTGTATTTAGGTAGATAACCATATCTCCTGCTTTCAGCATTAATATTCTATTCACCCCAAAAGTAATTAATCTTATTGTTGGGTAGATATAATATTTTATCTACTTTTGCAAGAAAGATAAAACTACGACACATGAAAAGTAAATTATTACCGCTATTTCTAACAGCATTGATGGCTGTACCAAGTTTTGGACAAAGCGCTCCAAAAGCAATTCAGCCCACTCCTCTCGCCAAACAAATGGCATGGCAGAAAAGAGAAACAATTGCATTTGTACATTTCGGCCTGAACACTTTCAACGATCGAGAATGGGGCTATGGTGACAGTGACCCAAAGACCTTCAATCCTACCAATCTGGATTGTGAACAATGGGCACAAACCTTTAAGAAGGCTGGCATTAAAGAAGTCATTATTACAGCCAAACATCATGATGGATTCTGTTTATGGCCTACTCATCTCACTGAATATTGCATTCGCAATACTCCTTATAAGAATGGTAAAGGTGACGTCGTTGGCGAACTATCGAAAGCTTGCAAAAAGTATGGCATCAAATTCGGCGTTTATCTCTCGCCTTGGGATAGAAATTCTGCAGTTTATGGCACTCCGGCATACGTTGAATATTTCTATAAGCAACTCACAGAATTGTTCAGTCGCTACGGAGAGATTTCCGAAATATGGTTCGACGGTGCAAATGGTGGTGACGGATGGTATGGCGGCTCGAAAGAGGTACGCAAAATAGACCGTAAAAACTACTATAATTTCCCGAGAGCTTACAAATTGGTAGACGATATGCAACCCAACTGTGTTATTTTTGGCGATGGCGGTCCTGGATGTCGCTGGATTGGTAATGAGAAAGGAATTGCTGGCGCTACCAACTGGTCGTTGTTAAGAAAAGGAGAAGTATATCCAGGCTATGATAAATACTATGAGCTGACATACGGTCATGTTGATGGTACAGCATGGGTACCGGGAGAATGTGACGTTTCTATCCGTCCGGGATGGTTCTATCATCCAGAAGAAGATAGTAAGGTCAAAACAGTAGACAATCTCGTAGAACTCTATTATCAAAGTGTGGGTCATAATGCCGTATTCCTACTCAACTTCCCGGTTGATAGAAAAGGCTTAGTTCATCCAATAGATTCAATGAATGCCATTAATTATCACAAACAGATACTTAATGAACTGAAAACAGATTTATTGAAAGGCCTGACCGCTCAAGTATCCAATACGAGAGGCAGTAAATATTCTGCTAAAAACATGACAGATGAGAACTACGATACATACTGGGCAACGACAGACGGAGTGAAGTCAGCAACCGTAACATTCAATCTCAAGAAGATCGAAAAAGTAAATCGCGTGATGCTACAAGAATATATTCCTTTAGGACAGCGGGTATCTTCTTTTGTCATCGAATATTTTGATGGAAAGACTTGGAAAAAAGTAAATCCACACGAAGAGACAACAACCATCGGCTACAAACGCATTGTCCGTTTCGATACAGTCAAGACTCAAAAGCTGCGTATTCGTTTTCTTGATGCTAGAGCCGACGCTTTGTGCATTAATCACATAGGTGCTTATTATTCTGGCAACGATAAAGCATTCAGTTCACAACCTGAAGTTAAAGAAATTCCAACCCTACCCTTCACTATCACAAACATAGAAAAGGCAGAGGCCGACAAAGCTATCGATAAGAATGAATCAACTGTATGCTATACAAAAGAAAATTCTATTGTGATAGATCTTTCGAATATTCAAACAGTGAAGCAACTCAATATGCTTCCCGACAATGGAAATCAGCGTAAGGGTCTAATCTCCAATTACGAGATTTATTCTTGCGATGATGCTAATGGTTCAAACAGTAAGTTGATTATTAAAGGAGAATTCTCTAATATTCAGAACAATCCGGTTTGGCAAACTGTTTATTTTAGCCCCATTAGAACTCGCTATCTTATACTCAAAGCTACACGGATTGTAAACGACATAAATGAAATCGGAATCGCAGAGTTGAGAATAAACTAAGTAAATTATCTAAAATAATTAAGATTTAAATGATGGCGGTCACTTGTGATCGCCATCATTGATTAAACAAATATAAATACACTTTTAAAGTGATTTAAAATCATTCCTATTATTTCTTTATTCGATTATTAAAAGCTATATTTGTGAGTACAAATCATTAATAACTAGCGAAACTTAATAAATTAATAATGATGGAAAAGTATTTAACAGACGAGAAACTCGTAATTGTTGGTGCAGCCGGTATGATCGGTTCTAACATGGCTCAAACAGCTTTAGTTATGCACCTTTCTTCTAACCTTTGTCTATATGATATCTTCTCACCGGAAGGTGTTGCAGAAGAACTCCGCCATTGTGCGTTTCCTGGTGCAACAGTAACTGCTACAACAAATGTAGAAGAAGCATTCAAAGATGCTAAATATATTATTTCTTCAGGTGGTGCTCCTCGTAAAGAAGGTATGACACGTGAAGATTTGTTGGCTGGTAATGCCGGTGTAGCAAAAGAATTAGGACAGAACATCAAAAAATATTGCCCTGATGTAAAACATGTAGTTATCATATTCAATCCTGCCGATATCACAGGTCTTGTAACATTGCTTTATGCAGGTTTGAAACCTTCTCAACTCAACACGTTGGCAGCTCTCGATTCTACTCGTTTACAGAGTGCTCTTGCAAAACACTTCGGCGTTATGCAATGCTCAGTTAAGAATTGCTGCACTTTCGGTGGTCATGGCGAACAAATGGCTGTATTTGCATCTCCTGTAACGATTGATGGTACTCCATTGCTTGATGTCATTGGTACTGGTAAAGCTATCAATGGCAAAACTCTTTCTAAAGAAGAGTGGGAAGCTATGAAGAAAGCTGTTACACAAGGCGGTTCTGCTATTATCAAACTGCGTGGACGTTCTTCTTTCCAAAGTCCGGCTTACGTTTCTATCGAAATGATGGCTGCTGCAATGGGTGGTGCTGAATATGCTTGGCCAGCAGGTTGCTATGCCGATACAGCCAAATACAATCACATCATGATGGCTATGCCTACAGTTATTACTAAGAACGGTACATATCGCAAAGATTTTGTTGGTACAGAAGAAGAGATGGCTAGTCTTGACGCAAGCTACAAACACTTGTGCGACCTTCGTGACCAAGTAATCGGTATGGGTGTTCTTCCTCCAATCGAAAAATGGGGCGAAATCAATCCAAACTTGAAATAAGCAGATTAGATTTTTACATTATATAATAAGGACCAAAATATATTTCTATTCCGATAGAATATATATTTGGTCCTTATTTATTTTGTTCTACTCGCTTCTTGCACTATCTTTGCAATAAATTGTACAGATGTAAATATACCGACAATGGAAGGAAAGAAATATATAGCCCCAGGCGGATGGTTCTCAATGACCTACCCTACAACATGGAATGAGTTTGAAGATAGCGAAGATGCTTTCTTATTCTACAATCCTGATGAGTGGACAGGAAATTTCCGTATTTCTGCATTTCGTGATGAAGATACGAAGAGAGGGAACATTCATTATGGTGATGATGCTTGCGATACGGAGCTGAAAGAAAATAGAACAGCAAAGTATGTACAAGTAGGAGACTTTGATTGTGCTTATAGCACCGAAACATTCGATGAAGATGGCAAACGTTATGTTTCTCATTTATGGATAACTGGCAAAGGTGATACGATGCTCGAATGTTCTTTCACGGCTTTTGCCGAAGAAAAGACGACGGTTGCCGAAGCGATTATTTCATCTATGGAAGTGAGAGACTCTGAAAAGAAATATCCTGCCGAGATGATTCCTGTTCGTCTTTCCGAGATTTACCGTATCGATGAGGCTTTCGAAAAAATTGGCAACCTTGTAAAAGAGCAACTCACTAAAGACTTCCAAGGAGCAGAAGAAGATCTGGCTAAAATACAAACGGCTTTAGAAAAAATTCAACCTTCTAATAAGAAAAGTGAGATTTGGCTCAATGCAGGTATCGTCATCTGTTGTATATTGGCAGCCGAAGTCGATGGATTAGAATGGCGGACACTTATCGATGGTAATAGAGAAGATCCGGTGATGGTATACGAAAATGGTAAAAGTGTAATAGATCCAATGAAGCTGATTTGGAGCAAAGTGAAGAAAGGGCAACCATGGAATATTGTCAGCGCTTATGAAGAAGCTGTAGCATCACTTGGATAATATTAAATAGGATAAAGGAATTGTATGAGTAATAGTTATTTGCAAGTAGAAAATCTCACAAAATCGTTTGGAGATTTACTACTTTTCGAAAATATATCTTTTGGACTTGCAGAAGGCGACCGTGTGGGACTGATAGCAAAAAATGGGTCAGGCAAAAGCACTCTCCTTAATATATTAATGGATATTGAGCCCAAAGATAGCGGAGAAGTAGTCTACCGACGTGATTTACGAGTAGGATATTTGCCACAAACTATCAGTTACCCTCAAGACATTACTGTTCTCGAAGCTTGTTTCAGTCATGGCAATGACACGGCCAAATTGATAAAAGAATATGAGCACTGCATGAAAACCGAAGGTAATCCCGGTTTAGACGATTTGCTTCAACGCATGGAACATGCCAAAGCCTGGGATTATGAAGTGAAGGTAAAACAAATCTTATCTGTTCTCAATATTAATGATTACGACCAACTGATTGGCAAACTCTCTGGAGGACAACTTAAACGTGTGGCTTTGGCCAACACTTTGATTTCTGAGCCACAATTGATTATTCTTGACGAGCCGACCAACCACCTCGACCTTGATATGACCGAATGGTTGGAAGATTATCTGAAAAGAGCTAACATCACATTGCTGATGGTGACTCACGACAGATATTTTCTAGATAGAGTATGCAACACCATATTAGAGATTGACAACCGTCAGATTTACTCTTATAAAGGAAACTATAACTATTATCTCGAAAAGCGAGAAGAGCGCATCAATGCTACAAATACAGAAATTGCCAGAGCCAACAATCTTTATCGCACCGAACTAGAATGGATGAGACGTATGCCTCAAGCCAGAGGTCATAAGGCTCGTTATCGCGAAGAGGCTTTCTACGATTTGGAGAAAGTGGCCAAACAGCATATCGACGATAGCAATGTACAACTCAATGTGAAGGCTTCTTATATAGGAAAGAAGATTTTCGAAGCCGATCATCTCTATAAAAGTTTTGGCGACAGAGTGATTCTCGACGATTTCTCTTATATCTTCACCCGCTATGAGAAGATGGGAATAGTTGGAGATAACGGAACCGGGAAATCTACCTTTCTGAAGATTCTGATGGGATTGCAACAACCCGATAAAGGCAAACTTGATATTGGAGAAACTGTTCGCTTTGGTTACTATTCGCAAGAAGGAATGCAATTTGATGATCAGATGAAAGTGATTGATGCGGTGACTTCTATCGCCGACTATATTGATATGGGCGATGGTCATCATCTCTCGGCTACTCAGTTGCTACAACACTTCTTGTTCACTCCAGAAACGCAGCACAACTATATCTACAAGCTAAGTGGTGGCGAACGTCGTCGTCTATATCTTTGCACCGTGCTGATGCACAATCCTAATTTTCTGATTCTTGATGAGCCCACCAACGATTTGGATATTATGACACTCAATGTGCTCGAAGAGTATTTATTAGGATTCAAGGGCTGTCTCATCGTTGTGAGCCACGACCGCTATTTCATGGATAAGGTAGTTGGCCATCTATTAGTGTTCAATGGGAACGGCGATATACGCAATTTCCCTGGCAATTATACGCAATATCGAGAATGGCGTACTCTTTATGAACGTCATAAAAAAGAGGCAGAAAAACCAAAGGAAGCCAAGACGGAGCGTGTCAGACTAAATGAGAAAGTGAAACTGACGTATAAAGAGCGCTTGGAAATGGAAAAACTCGAAAAAGAGATTGCCGAACTAGAGAAAGAGAAGAAAGAAATAGAAGATGCACTATGTAGTGGCAGTCTCTCGGTAGATGAACTTACCGATAAATCCAAACGTCTGCCAGAAATCAATGACATGCTAGACGAAAAGTCAATGCGTTGGCTCGAACTTAGTGAAAAGGATAATCAATAGGTGTCTCGATCCATTCACCATGGTGCCACTCCATAACATGAGTATACCCGGCTTTAAGTAGTGCTTCGAATGCTTCCGGACGACCGTAATTGATTCGTTCCGGATAGTGCGAATCGCTATTGACCTGCACTTTTATACCCAACGAATGAAGAAAAGAGAAATAGCGTTCATTGGGATAGAAGGTTTGAATATCCAAATAAGACTTGGTATTAATTTCTACCTGACAACCGCTTTGAGCTATCAGTTCAAAATAGTCTTTCACCAGTTTATCGTACCAGGGTTCGTCCAGCAATCCCTTACGATAACATGAAGCATTGTAATGCATCTTATCGGCATGACCAAGGATATCAAAACCTCCGAGCTGAATCATCTTTATCTGATGGTCGTAATACAAGTTGATAACATAATCCAGATCACCATCAAAATGCGTATCAACGATTTGACGGAACTTATCGGGAGGACAATCGATATCAACCAACTTTCCATCTTTATCGGGCAACATGTGCACAGAGCCAATACAAAAATCCAAAGGCAATCGTCTGAAACGAATACACGATGGATTACTCTTCTCGTTCACATAGTCTATTTCGAGCCCTACAATAAGTTCTATCTGCCCTTCATATTGTTTCTTCAATCGATTAAACTCAGACAAATAATCTTCCATACTATCCCACTCCATCGTCCAATTCGTAGGAAACAACAATGGAGCATGCGATGAAAAGCCAAATGATGAGAAGCCATCAGAAATGGCAAAACGAATAAAAGAATGCATATCTGCCCTTCCATCACAATACAAACTGTGACAGTGATAATTAGTGAGGTTGTGATGGTTATTCATAAAACAATACTATTCTACTTTTTTACAAGCGTTGCCTTTGAAGAACTTATCAATCTTTGCAACCTGATTACCTGGTACCACAACATGATGGTTTCCTAATGGGCTATTCAAGAAATAGCTGACCGGTGTATCTAATTTCATTCTAATCTGAGTACGATAGAATGGAGTATAATTGGTATTCTCTACCAAATTGCCTGACGAAACAAAATATTGATCCAGGCACTCACCACCACATCTAACTATAGAATAATCCATAGCAGGAAGATAACCCTGAATAGAAACACTTTTCTTGGAAGCAAAATGATTGCGAAGGTCGAACTTCTCGGTCAAGTCCAGACCAACTGTGCAATGAGACAATACAACTTCATTCTTTTGTTTGTCAATATGATTGATATTGACCATGAAACTGCTATTTCCAGTAATTGTCCGTATTGCAATCATCGTGAACAAAGCCTGCAAATCGCCTTCACAGCCAACAGTAAAGCCATCATCATTCATAAGAGCAGAAGCTAGACAGGCAGTGACAGGTATTTGAGCCAATATACGGTTGCAATTGATAGATAGATTTTTCAATCCAAACTCATCGCACAACTGAACCAAAGCATGATATAGCTTGATAGAGTCGATGAGATCAGACGGTGAGCATTCTCTACATAGATTAGCCTGATTCATCAAAATAGGCACCTTATCAGTCACATCACTAGTTCTTATCTTCTTGAATCGATTAATCACTTCGTCAATTGGAATATCAACAAATTCCAATCCCCAACGACGTTTAGTCAGAAGATAATCTATTCCACTCGATATTAATAATGGAGAAGGTGTACCCACCACTCCCACTTTAGTACCAATCAGCGAACGTTGAGCCATGAAGCAATCGTAAAGCAATTTGAGTTCTGAAATCACTTCATCCTTCTCGCCATAGACTACCTCACATTTGAAGCCATGCTGACGTATCCAGGCAGAAGATTCAATTGCTGTAGGCAAACTGTTATCATAATCATCGGCAATAAGAATCAGAGGTCTATCGAGAGCTTCAATCTGTCTGACGAGCAATGATTCAATACCTCCGATGGTCACAAATAATGCGACGAAGTCATCTGGACCAATTTTGTCCAATTCATCGGGCATTAGCAACTTCACATCGAATGCATTGCGAAGACCGGCCAATAGTTCTTTGTGTGCATCAAGAACAGCTGCTTGCCTATTGTTGATATTTGAAAACGTTATAAGTGAAATTTGCATGATATCCTAAAAATTAGAGTCTTTCTTATATGATAAATTCTTATCCTAATACAAAGATACGATAAGCAATGTGGATGAGCAAAAATAATACCTTTAAAATTCGTCATTATTTACTTAAAAGTATTCCAATAGAAAGAATATTCGTAATTTTGCAAAGTTCAATATTATTTCAACATATAATAATGTGATTTCAGATGATCAAGAATTTCATTATAGTAGGTATTGGTAGCTTCTTTGGAGGAGGATGTCGTTATGTGCTATCTAAAGTGGTTCAAAATATGATAATATATTCGTTTCCACTCGGTACGATGGTTGTCAACATACTAGGTTGTTTCCTTATCGGACTTTTCTATGGTCTGTTTGAACGAGGTGGATTAATGAATATAGACCTCAAACTATTTCTTACAGTAGGATTCTGCGGTGGGTTTACCACCTTCTCTACTTTCATGAACGAGAACATGCAATTATTAAAAGACGGCAACTTCTTTTATGTATCACTCTACTTATGTATCAGTCTCGTAGGAGGTTTGATAGCTTTATATTTAGGTCAATTGATTACAAAAATGATATAATATCAACTATGAGTACAAAAATATTAAAGTTTCATCTCAGCAATACAGATATCGTCAAACACAATTCGGTATACGAAACGATAGCTGTTTCTGCCAAACATTATGGACTGGCAGGGTGCACAGTTTATCAAGGTATAATGGGATATGGTAGTAGCAGTCAGATGCACACCAATAAGTTCTGGGAACTCAATCAGAAAGTGCCTGTCGTTATCGAAATCATTGATGAAGAAGAAAAGCTGAAAGGATTCTTAGACAACATACTGCCTATGATAGAAAAGCTACCCAAAGGTTGTTTGATTACGATGCAGGATATAAATGTCATTCTGCAGAAGAAAGGAGATAAATAACAAATGAAGAAATTAGCCAAAACAAATGCTGCCCGACTGTTGGACAGAGATAAGGTAGAATATGAATTAATACCCTACGAAGTAGACGAGAACGATTTGAGTGCCACTCATGTAGCGGCAAGTCTTGGAGAGAATATCGACCAAGTATTCAAGACGCTTGTACTCAAAGGAGATAAGACCGGTCATTTTGTATGCGTAGTGCCTGGCGAAGAAGAAGTTAATCTCAAACTGGCAGCCAAAGAATCGGGCAACAAGAGTTGCGACCTCATACCGATGAAAGAACTACTGCCAACTACCGGCTATATAAGAGGTGGTTGTTCGCCGATTGGTATGAAAAAACTCCTCCCTACATTTATTCATGAAAGTTGCAAATGTCAACCGTACATCTTTGTTAGTGCCGGAATTCGGGGGTTACAGATAAAAATAAAGCCCGAAGACCTTATTTTTGAAGTAAAAGCGAAAGTTTGTGCACTTTTTTAATGGATATATAAATGAAAAGATTAACTTTGTGCACGAATTAAAATTTAATATTAATTTTTAGATAATCAAATACTATGTTTGAAGGTCAACCTAAAGGGCTATACGCTTTGGCGTTAGCAAATACTGGCGAGCGTTTTGGATATTATACGATGCTCGCAATTTTCGTTTTGTTTCTGAAAGCTAATTTCGGATTTTCTGTAGCAGTAGCTGGCACAATCTATTCCACTTTCCTTGCTCTAGTCTATTTCTTACCGTTTATCGGTGGTATTTTGGCAGATAAGTTTGGATATGGCAAGATGGTCACTATCGGTATCATTGTTATGTTTGCAGGTTATCTGCTACTTGCAGTTCCTGCTGGTAGTGGTACAATCGCCGTTGCCTTAATGCTCGGTGCATTGTTGATGATTTGTTCCGGTACTGGTTTATTCAAAGGGAACTTACAGGTGATGGTCGGCAATCTATATGATGCCCCCGAATATGCTGCTCGTCGAGATTCTGCATTCAGTATATTCTACATGGCTATTAATATTGGTGCCTTGTTTGCTCCAACAGCTGCTGTAGCTATTATGAATTATGCTCAAAAGAACTTTGGTGTAAGTGTCAACGACTCTTACCACTTTGCATTTGGTGTAGCATGTATCTCTTTGATTGTTTCAATGGCTATATATTATGGTTGTCGTCGTACTTTCAAACATGTTGAGAGCAGCTCTAAAGAGAAAGCTAAAGAAGGAGAAAAAATAGAAGAGCTCTCACCAAAAGAAACAAAAGATCGTATTGTAGCTCTTGTTTTGGTATTCGCAGTAGTTATTTTCTTCTGGATGGCATTCCACCAGAATGGTTTGACATTGACACTGTTTGCCGATTCTTTCACAGCTAAGAGTGCTTCTGGTGCAGAAGGTATGATGTTCAATGTTGGTAATCTATTGCTAGTTATCTTCATCGTTTATTCATTATTCTCTTTCTTCCAGGCCAAGACAGGCAAAACAAAGATTATCTCGGCTCTTATCATTGTAGCTGCTGCTGCATGGTTGGGCATCAATTATAGCAATTCCGGTTCTGTAGAAATCGATGCTCCTATCTTCCAACAATTCAATCCTTGCTTTGTTGTCGCATTGACTCCAGTTTCTATGGCGCTGTTTGGATGGCTTGCCAAGAAAGGTAAAGAGCCATCTGCACCACGCAAGATTGGTTATGGTATGATGGTTGCAGCTTGCGGATATGTTCTGATGACAATTGCTTCTATCGGTTTGCTTAGTCCAAACGCACAAGACGCTGCTGTTAAAGCAGGTACAGCAAGCTTCGTATCACCCGACTGGTTGGTATCTACTTATTTGGTACTTACTTTTGGTGAGTTGTTGTTATCCCCAATGGGTATTTCATTCGTTTCTAAAGTAGCTCCTCCAAAATACAAAGGTATGATGATGGGTGGATGGTTCGTAGCAACAGCTATTGGTAACTACCTTACCAGTGTAGCTTCTTGGTTGTGGGGTGATCTTCCTGTATATGTTGTATGGGGTGTTCTTATTTCACTCTGTCTCATTGCTGCTTTGTTCATCTTCTCTATCATGAAGAAGCTCGAGAAGGTTTGCTAACCTATATTATATGAACTTTCATTTTTAAAATAGATAGTTACCGTTTTAGTGAGTCAGTGATTCGCTAAAACGGTTTTTTTATGAAAGTATCATCAATCGAATTTATTTTTAAAACCATACTTATATGAAGAAATTGTTTATTTGTGTTATGGCCGTCATATTAATGATGCCGGCAGCATTCGCAGACAAGAAAGACAAAAACAAAAAAGTAGAAACTGCTACTCCAGCTGTTACACAACCAACAGTAGTCAAAGAAGGATTATTTACCGTGTCAAAAACCAAGACAGATTGGTATCTGGAAATTCCCGATTCTATCTTAGGTCGTTTTATTCTTGCTGTAACAAGATATACATCAACACCTGTTGGTGCCGGTGCATACGGTGGCGAAATGGTTAACGACCAGACAGTCTATTTCGAAAAGAACAATGGCAAAATTATGTTGCGCACATTGGTTCTCGGAGCAAAAGCAGACAACGATAAGTCGGAAATTGAAAAAGCTGTAAAGATAAGTAGTGAAGACCCAATCGTTGCAGCATTCAAAATAGAATCTTCGAGCAATAATCGTTCACGTATCAACGTCACCAAGTTATTTACCGATGATACACAGATTTTCTCTATGCCCAACCGCTTAAAGAAAAACTTTAATCTAGGTGGATTATTGCCCGACCGTTGCTACATCACTGATATTCATACCTTCCCTATTAATACAGAAGTAAAGACAGTAAAGACATACTCTTATTTCGCACCCGAAAGAAGTGCAATGTCGGCCATGATGCCGCAGATGTCTAAAAATCTGATGTCAGGCGATTTGACAGGTAATGTAACTTATTCATTCAATACTTCTTTCGTATTACTTCCTAAAGAGCCCATGAGAAAACGTCTAGCTGATTCGCGTGTCGGCTATTTCTCTGATAGCTATACGCTCTATTCGGACAAACAACAAAACGTTAAGGATATAGAATTCATCACTCGTTGGAGACTTGAACCTAAACCCGAAGATGTAGAGAAGATGAAACGTGGCGAATTGGTAGAGCCTATCAAACCTATCGTTTATTATATTGACCCCGCTACTCCGAAACAATGGCGCAAATACCTCATTGCAGGTGTCAACGACTGGCAGAAAGCTTTCGAGAAAGCTGGATTCAAAAACGCTATCATGGCCAAAGAATGGCCCGAAAATGACTCAACAATGAGTATGGAAGATGCTCGTTACTCTTGCATCCGTTACTTGGCATCAGATATTGAGAATGCTTACGGACCACAAGTTCACGACCCTCGCAGTGGCGAAATCATCGAGAGCCATATCTGTTGGTATCACAACGTCATGGAATTGGTTCACGATTGGTATATGATTCAGGCCGGTTGCATTGACAAACGCGCCCAGAAGATGAAATATGACGAAGAATTGATGGGTGACCTTATACGCTTCGTATCTTCTCACGAAGTAGGTCACACATTAGGTTTGCGTCACAACATGGGTTCTAGCAGTACCACTCCTGTAGAGAAACTGCGCGATAAAGCTTGGGTAGAAGCCAACGGTCACACTCCTTCTATTATGGACTATGCCCGTTTCAACTATGTAGCTCAGCCCGAAGATAATATCAGCAAAGAAGGTATATATCCCCGCATCGGCGATTATGATAAATGGGCCATTGAGTTTGGATACAAACCTTGCCTCAATAACGAGACCGAAGAGCAAGATAGATTGAACAACAATAAAGAGATTGTGAAACGCCTGAAAGAGAATCCACGTTTGTATTTCGGTACATACGAATCTATCGGCAACTACTCTTACGACTTCTTAGATCCTCGTTGCCAGTCAGAAGATTTGGGTGACAATGCTATGAAAGCCAGTGAATATGGCATTAAGAATCTGAAACGCGAAATGAAGCTTCTTCCTCAGTGGACATACGAAGAAGGTGATATGAACACAAATCTGAAACGAGTTTACGAGAATATTGTCGGTCAATTAGCTCGCTATTTTGGTCATGTCAGTACCAATATCGGTGGCGTTTATCGTAATATGACCAGTGTTGAACAACCTGAAAAGGGCTATACAGCAGTAAGCAAAGCTACACAGCAGTCGGCTCTCAACTTCTTGAATACTAATATCTTTAACGAACCTACATGGCTTACCGGTGAAGATTATATGTATCGTTTTACTGGTGACCCACAGAGTTATTCTAAACATTTGGCTTCTAGAGTAATCGGTACTCTAACTTCATTGACAACTCTCAACCGCATGGTTCAATATGAAAACGCTTCTCCAGCCAACTATAAAGGTCAAGATTATTTCAATGATCTCACTAAAATGGTATTTAGCGAATTGTATGGTAAGAGTGGCAAGATATCAACCTATCGCCGCTACTTGCAACAGCAATTCGTAAAATCGGCTATTGACCAAATTAATACCAAAGGTGTTAGTTCGGATGCACGTGCAATCGAACTCAATCAGATGCTCAACCTTCGCAAAAGAGCTTTGGCTACAGCAGCTACAACAACAGACAGTATGACAAAAATGCACCTTAATGACATCGCATTGCAAATAGAAAAAGAATTATTACCAAAATAATTATCATTCTTGAATTTAAACGAAGTAAAGGGGGATGTAGCAGTGGTTACATCCCCCTTTCAAATTAAAAAACAAAATCAGAAACCAATTCTTCTTCTCTCGCTAATGCTATTAGAAATCGATTCTGTGTTGCAGAAATCTTGAATAGTAGACAATGCCACTCTCTTACCTGTCAGAATCTCGTGAACGGTATACTTTCTGGCAATATTTTCTATCTGTCCTCCGCTGAAATTGTATTTTGCAGCCAATACTTTGACATCGGCACTCTTCAGTTTCGGAATCATCGTTTTCCAGATATTCATTTTGGCTTCCACGCTTGGTTTATCGAATTTTATCTTATACAAGAAACGTCTTTCGAAAGCCGTATCCATATTGCTGGCCAGATTGGTAGTAGCAATCAATATACCATCCAAGGCTTCCATCTGCTCCAAGATAATATTCTGAATGGTATTCTCCGACTTGTCTACCGCCATTCGAGCTCCCACTCTACGTTTGTTGAATATGGCATCGGCCTCGTTGAAGAGCAATATAGGCGCTACTTCCATATCCTGTACACATTTTGCATAGCGGTCGAAGATCTCTTTTACATTCTTCTCGCTCTCTCCCACCCACATGCTACGCAGTTCGGCGATATTGACTTGCATAATATCCCTTCCTGTAGCTTTGGCCAACTGATAAACAGTCTCGGTTTTGCCTGTACCTGGAGTGCCATAAAATAGGCAAGCGAAACCTTTGCGCATGCCGCTACTTTCGAGTCGGGAACGAATCTTTTCGAAACGTTCGGGCATGAGCAATGACTTGAGTTGCTTTATCTCTTTCTCCTCACGAGGATTATAATACATACTCTTTTCAGTCAGATCAATACTGAATGTCAGGTCACTTGGTTTAGTAGCTACCCTATTGAAACACAAATCATCTAGCAACTCTTTCTTGGCATAATCAGTGAGTTTGAAAGCCTGACGATCGGCAAATCCCTCTTGAAAAGCATATTCAATCAAATTATTGCAGATCAAAGAATTTGAACCACTATACAATGCGATTTTAACCGAGTTGAGTATCAACTTATCATCAAATATATCTTCAAAGTCGTGTATACCAATCATATCATCGTTGTTATCAACGAATAAATGACAGAATATCATCAACAACAGCCTATTATTTTCATCTTTAATCTGTAAGCTCTTGAATTTACTGACAAACAGCAACTTTTCATTCTGTTCGAGCAAAAAATCGATCTCGCCCAAAAGCTCTCTAGTTGTCAGTTCTTCGTCCTCACGTTGCTCGAATAAATCATCAATTATAGTAAAGAACTCTGTGATATTCAAATCAGCATGACTTTGTGGTACATACTTTCTATTACGTTTCAATGCTTCTATCACATTCATTGAAATACGAAACGTCACTTTCTTAAAACGGTGAGAGCAACGAATAAGTTTCTTAGTTGCAAGTTCGTCCAAATCGTTTAAGTAGTTGAGCAACTTAACATTGCGGCATTTCAGATGTGACGAAATATCCGACAGTTCAATATTGTCTTTATTGCTATTATCAACCAGAATAGAAAACAGAATAGATTGAATAGGCGTAATGTCCAATACACCACAAACGTATTGGATAAAAGGTTCTGCCTCTGTATAGAAGCTGTCGCTCAGGTTGGATTCCTCTGACAATTGAACAATTTGTTCAATAGCACCGAGAAGAGTTAATTCTTCATTCGTCTTAGATTTAGATACTTCCATCTTTTTCATGTTTTGGCCAGCGATTTTTAAAGTCTTCATATTTTTTGTTTTTTAATTCGGGTACAAAGATGTGTCAAACCTGAGACAAAAGATGACACACATTGAAGAAAAGTAGCTCGATTGATGAATATAAAGCTGATTCTTCTTGTAGTAAAGTTCGTTTTGCAGTGCGAAACGATCGTTCTACAGTACGAAACGATCATTCCACAGTGCAGAATGATCGTTCCACACTGTAGAACGAAGAATGGATAAAGAAGAGACAAGAAATTGATAAAGAAGTATTGATTTATTCTTAAAGACGTTTTCAGTAAAACATTTAGAAGATACGCAGAAAATAGACTGGTGAGATGAACAAAAAATAATGGAGTGTCATCATGAGATGACACTCCATTATTGATATGATTATAATTAAAAATTATTTCTTTGAAATAGCGTAACGCTTGTTCAAACCTTCGAGAACAGCATTAGTAATATTCATTGACTTGTCAGCATAGAGCAGATTATCCATACCTGTATTGCTGATAATCAAATTGAAATGATACTTCTTATTGAAATCTTTCAAGAATGCATTGATAGAGTCGCGAAGTTGCAAGCTGTTCTTCTGATTTTCAGAAGCAAGTTCACTTTGCAATTTCTGTTGAAGAGTCTGCAAATCTTGATCCATCTTCATCAAACGGTTGTATTCTTGTTTAGCGCGATCTTCAGAAAGGAAAGCATTGTTATCATATTTCTTTTGGAACTCCTGTTTGTCTTTGGCCAACTCATTGGCTTTCTGATTGAGAACCATACGGCTATTCTCTTCTTTCTTTACCATTGCCTCATTCACATCTTTACAAAGATTGTATTTAGTAAGTAATGTATCGATTTCTACGTAGGCGATTTTTAATGAGCCGGCAGGAACAGCTTTAACATCTACAGTTGCTTGATCCTGTTTTTTATTACATTGAGTAAATAGAACAACTATAGCCAATGCAGCCATAACGTTGATAAGAAGTTTCATTCTCTTCATAATTTTTTGATATTGTCTTTTTAATTAGTTATATTTTTTGTTCGTTTTATCATTCTAAGGCTTCGACCTGGTTTCTTCGACTGTATTAGTACGGTTACGCCTGGCTTCGGCATCTTGCTCAGTATAGCAATGTATACCACGTTGTTGCATCGGTTTGCTCTGGCTGATATGTTCGTTAGGGAACTGTCCGCCTTTCACAAAAAACACTTTCACGCCCAAAAAAAGAACGCAAATAGCAACTATTAACAATGTAAACAACAATATTCGTAACATTTCAATTACTTTTGCGATGCAAAGATAGACTTTTACAGCGATTAATCGCTACTTTTTCGATTTAAAATAAGTGAGATTTGCTGTTTTTGCCTATCAGATTAAACATATTTAGCATAACCAGTCCTTTAAAAAGACTCTTTAATATTAGTATTATGAAAGAAACCGATTTAAAACCGGAAGGCATCTTTCATTATTTTCATGAAATATGCCAAGTACCTCGCCCTTCGAAGCACGAAGAGCAAATTGTTGCTTACATGAAAGCATTTGGTGAAAAACATCATTTCGAGACGAAAGTCGACAAGGCAGGCAACGTAGTAATTAAAAAACCGGCAACCCCGGGTAAAGAAAATCTGAAGACAGTGGTTCTGCAAGGGCACATGGATATGGTGTGCGAGAAGAATAGCAATATTCAGCATGACTTTATGAAAGACCCCATACAGACTGAGGTGGATGGAGATTGGCTCAGAGCCAAAGGTACGACGCTCGGTGCTGACGATGGTATCGGACTTGCTGCCGGATTGGCTATATTGGCCGATGACACCATCGAACATGGTCCGATAGAATGTTTGTTCACCGTAGATGAGGAAACTCAGCTTACTGGTGCTACAGCCCTTCAAGAGGGTTTCATGAACGGCGATATCCTTATCAATCTCGACTCTGAGGATGATGGACAGTTGTTCATTGGTTGCGCAGGCGGTATCAACACCGAAGGTACTCTCAAGTATCACGAGATTGATGCACCGAAAGATTACTATTTCTTCAAAGTACATGTATCTGGTCTAGTTGGTGGTCACTCTGGTGATGATATCAACAAGAACCGTGCTTGTGCCAACAAAGTCCTCACTCGCTTCCTTTATAACGAAGGAAAGAAGATGGATGCTTATCTATGCGCTATCGACGGCGGTAACTTGCACAATGCCATTGCTCGCGAAGCATACGCTATCTGTGCAGTGCCCGAAGAGAAGAAACACGAAGTTCGCGCCGACCTCAATGTATTTATCTCTGAAATAGAAGACGAGTACAATGTAACAGAGCCCAACTTCAAGATGACACTCGAAACTGTTGACGCTCAGCCTAAAGCTATCGATAAAGATAGTGCCGACCGCCTGATCAAGATGCTTTATGCAATGCCTCACGGAGTATTCGCAATGAGTCAGGAGATTCCTGGATTCGTACAGACATCTACCAACCTTGCATCTGTAAAGATGAAAGAAGGTAATGTTATCGAGATTGTAACAAGCCAGCGCAGCGATATTCTTTCGTCACGCAACGACTTGGCCAACATGGTAGAAATCGTTATGACAATGGGTGGCGCAACAGCCAAACACAATGACGGTTACCCAGGATGGAAGCCCAACACACATTCGGAGATTCTGAATATCACTGTCGATTCTTACAAACGTCTGTTCAACGAAGAACCGATTGTACGCAGTATCCATGCCGGACTGGAGTGCGGACTCTTCTTGACAAAGTATCCTAAGCTCGACATGATTTCGTTCGGACCTCAATTGGTTGGTGTTCACTCACCAGATGAACGTCTGCTTATTCCTACAGTAGATAAGTTCTGGAAACTGCTTCTCGATATTCTGAAGAATATTCCTGAGAAATAATGATTATTATTGGCTGCCTACACAATGTTGGCAGCCAATATTGTTTATAATCGAACCTTAAACCCCTATGAAATCACTATTCCTTCTTATTCTGTTGTGCCCGCTGACGATGTGCGCACAATCCAACGACACCATATCTATTATGGAGTGGAATGTGGAGAATCTTTTCGATTGCCGACACGATACACTCAAGAACGATTATGAATTTCTGCCCAAAGGCACAAGGTATTGGAACTATTACCGATATCATCAAAAACTTGATAAAATAGCCAAAACGATTGTCGCAGCAACAGGCAATTGGAATCCACCTGTCTTGATTGGTCTTTGCGAAGTAGAAAACGACAGTGCAATGATAGCGCTAACCAGATATTCGGCTCTTCGAGAATGCGGATATCGGTATGTGATGACTCACTCTCCCGATACTCGTGGTATTGATGTAGCGCTGCTCTATCAACGAGACAGATTCAAACTGATAAGTTACGATTCAATACGCATCGAACCCCCAAAAGGATTTCGTGCTACGAGAGACATACTGCATGTGACGGGACTCGTTACAACAACCGATACACTCGACTTGTTCATTGTACATGCACCATCGAGAAGCGGTGGAGAGATAGCCTCACTACCCTACCGATTGCATTGTATTGGGGCATTGATGAAAGGAATAGAACAACTCAGACAGGTAAGAAAAGAACCGAAAATTATCATTATGGGCGACTTTAATGATTTCCCCGAAAGTCCATCCATAAGAGATGTGATGAATGCACTTCCACCCGATGCGAATATCAAAAATGATAAACTTTATCACCTGCTAGCCCGACAATCGAAATTAAATAACACAGGTACCTACAAATATCAAGGAGAATGGAATCTGCTCGACCATTTTATGGTATCGGGAACATTGCTCAACACTCAGAAAGCAATCTATACAAGCGAACAAATGGCCAAGATACTGCATCTACCATTTCTTTTGGTAGAAGATAAAGCCTATGGCGGCATTCGACCATTTAGAACTTACTACGGGATGAAATACGAAAACGGCTTTAGTGATCATCTGCCTATATTGATGCAGATAGTCATTAAAGCCGATAATAACAATTAAGCTAATTAGATTAATCGAGTTTCAGTACTGCCAAGAAAGCCTTTTGCGGTACTTGTACACTACCAATCTGTTTCATACGTTTCTTACCCTTCTTCTGTTTCTCGAGCAACTTACGTTTACGGCTCACGTCACCACCATAACATTTGGCAGTCACATCCTTACGAACCTGCTGAACAGTCTCTCGGGCTATAATCTTTGCACCGATAGCAGCCTGAATGGCAATATCGAATTGCTGACGTGGTATCAGTTCTTTCAGTTTCTCGCACATCCTTCTACCTAAAGAATAGGCATTGTCGACATGAGTAAGACAAGACAGCGCATCCACCTGCTCACCATTCAACAAAATATCGAGTTTCACCAATTTAGAAGGTTTGAAACCATTGGCATGATAGTCGAACGAAGCATATCCTTTCGAAATACTCTTCAGCTTATCATAAAAATCGATGACAATTTCGCCCAATGGCATATTATAGTAAAGCTCTACTCGATTACCGCTAATATACTCTTGTTTAATGAGTTCGCCTCGTTTACTTAGACAAAGAGTCATTATCGGCCCGATGAAATCGGTAGTGGTAATGATAGACGCTCTGATAAATGGTTCTTCGATATGATCGATGTAAGTTGGATCGGGCATTCCACCAGGATTGTGCACTTCTGTCATCTCTCCATGCTTATCGTAAATGTTGTAAGATACGTTGGGCACTGTAGTGATAACATCCATATTGAACTCTCTGTCCAGACGTTCTTGAACAATCTCCATGTGGAGCAATCCTAAGAATCCGCAACGAAATCCAAAGCCAAGAGCTACAGATGATTCGGGCGTGAAAGTAAGAGAGGCATCATTGAGTTGCAACTTCTCGAGTGAAGCACGAAGGTTTTCAAAGTCTTCGGGAGCAATGGGATACACACCGGCAAACACCATTGGCTTGACTTCCTCGAATCCCCTGATTGCTTCTTTGCAAGGACGTTCTACATGAGTAATGGTATCACCAACCTTTACTTCTGTCGAGGTTTTGATACCCGATATGATATAACCTACCTCGCCTGTACTCAATTCTTTGCGAGGCACTAAATCCATTTTAAGAACACCGATTTCATCGGCATCATATTCGCAATTGGTATTGAAGAACTTCACTTGGTCGTGCGAATGAATCACACCATTTTCTACTTTAAAGTAGGCGATGATACCACGGAAAGGATTGAAAACAGAGTCGAATATCAATGCCTGCAGTGGCGCATTCTCATCTCCTTCGGGATGTGGAACACGTTCGACGATAGCATTAAGTATCTCTTCTACTCCCAGTCCGGTTCGAGCCGAGGCACGAATCACATCTTCGGGCTTGCAACCCAGCAGGTCTACAATCTCATCTTCTACCATATCTGGATTGGCACTATCCATATCACACTTATTGATGACCGGAATAATCTCCAAATCGTGCTCGATAGCCATATAAAGATTCGAAATAGTCTGAGCCTGCACACCTTGAGAAGCATCTACAACAAGCAGAGCTCCCTCACAAGCTGCAATAGAACGAGACACTTCGTAAGAGAAATCGACATGCCCCGGGGTATCAATAAGATTCAATATATAAGTCTCGCCTTTATACTGATATTCCATCTGGATAGCATGACTCTTGATTGTGATACCACGTTCACGTTCCAGATCCATATCGTCGAGCATCTGTCCTTCGGTTATCTCTATAGTCTTGGTATATTCAAGTAGGCGGTCGGCAAGTGTCGACTTGCCGTGATCAATATGTGCAATAATACAAAAGTTGCGTATATTCTTCATTCTATGTACACTAAATTTGGATGCAAAGATAGTGCAAAGTGAAGACAATAGAAAACAATTTCATTTGTTTTTAATCAATAGAACACAGCAACAACGCAACAATCTATATGATGCAACCATTCGACATGCAGAAACAAAAAATGCGCTGGTAAAGAATGAACTTACCAACGCATTTTTGTAAGAGTATTAATCGCTTAGACCAATTTGATGAAAACATCAGCTCCCTGCTCTTCTGCAGAAACTTTGTCTTCTCTCAGTAACCAACCTAAACCTAAATAAAGATCTTTTTCAGATTTTAATTTCAAAGCTTTCTTAAGCTCTTTAGCCGTCATGCCTTCCGTTCCATTAAGAGCGTTCCAGATTGCTCCAGCTAACTCTCCTGCTTTAACTTTCAACATTTTTTCTTAATTTTTTAATGTTAGACGTTTTATAATTCTCTAATCTTCATAAGATTAATTTCGGTGCAAAGATAATATATTTATATGTTTTACAACACTTTTTCTAAATATATTTTACTGACGGACCAAAAAAAGATACTTAATGGACTATTTTATCGAATTTTTATCCAAATATTCGGCCCAAATTCGTGCAGCTTGTTCAATTAATCGTGGACAAGGACGTTTTTTGTAATATTCGGCAGTTCGCTCGGCAGGTACAGAACTAATACTGCTTTTATCTATCTGAACCTCATCATTCTTTTTAAGACCAAGCAATACGCCGCAACATATCGAACCATTTTCTTTCTTCAATCGTGCTGCGAGTTCCTGAACCAAGGCATAATTCTCGGCTTTGCTCTGCTGATCAGAACCCACTGTAGCACAATGTTGCAATCCGGCCAACATAAACAATCCACAGGCTGCGCCACAAGTCTCGCGCATTCTGCCAATACCTCCACCAAACGAAGCAGCCATGTGGAATGCCTGTTCCTGAGTGAAACCATATAAATCAGCAAAGGCTGCAACTACGCTTTGAGAGCAGTTGTAGCCTTGTTTAAATAGTTCGACTGCACGAGTCACTCTATCTTCATACATGCTTTACTAAATTTAGTGATTAGTAGGCACGTGCAAAGATTACTCTGCGTGCAGAAGGTTTGCCTGTTACCATATCAACACCCGGAGTCTGATCTCCATCAAACGGGATGCAACGAATGGTGGCCTTGGTATCTTCTTTTATCTTCTCTTCAGTCTCGGTAGTACCATCCCAATGACAAAGCAAGAAACCACCGTCTTCTATCTTCTCTTTGAACTCATCGTAGCTGTTCACTTCGATAGTTCTTGACAAACGATAGTCGAGCGCTTTCTTATGTATATTGTTCTGAATGTCGTCTAGCAGATTCTTCACATAATCCACAATACCATCGAGTGATACCGTCTCTTTCTCGAGCGTATCTCTTCTCATCACCTCTACTGTATTGTTTTCCAAGTCTCTTGCACCCAATACCAAACGAACAGGTACACCTTTCAACTCGTAATCTGCAAATTTGAATCCCGGACGTTTATTGTCCGCATCGTCGTATTTAACAGATACGCCAAGTTTCTTCAAACCATCAACAATACCAGCAACCTTATCGCTGATTTCTTTGAGTTGTTCTTCTTTCTTATAGATAGGAACGATAACAACTTGAATCGGAGCCAATTTTGGAGGCAATACCAAACCATTATCATCGCTATGAGTCATAATCAAAGCACCCATCAAACGAGTGGATACACCCCAAGAAGTTGCCCAAACATAATCTAGCTTGTTTTCTTTATCTATAAACTGAACATCGAACGCCTTGGCGAAGTTCTGACCCAGGAAGTGAGATGTACCGCATTGCAAAGCTTTACCATCTTGCATCATACCTTCTATAGTATAGGTATTCAATGCACCGGCAAAACGTTCGTTGGCACTCTTCACACCTTTTACAACTGGCACAGCCATATATTTCTCGGCAAAGTCGGCATATACATTAAGCATTCTTACAGCTTCTTCTTCGGCCTCCTTGCTGGTTGCATGAGCTGTATGTCCTTCTTGCCACAAGAACTCGGCAGTACGAAGGAACAAACGAGTACGCATCTCCCAACGAAATACATTGGCCCACTGATTGATGAGCAAAGGCAGATCGCGATAAGAATGAATCCAGTTCTTATAAGTGTTCCAGATAATGGTTTCTGATGTCGGGCGAATAATGAGTTCTTCTTCCAACTTGGCAGCGGGATCTACAACAACGCTACCGCCATCGTCCGAACTTTTCAGTCTATAGTGTGTCACAACAGCACACTCTTTAGCAAAACCTTTTACGTGTTCTGCTTCACGACTCAAGAACGATTTTGGGATTAGCAATGGGAAATATGCATTCTGTACACCTGTCTCTTTAAACATGTCGTCGAGCTGACGTTGCATTTTCTCCCAGATAGCATATCCGTATGGCTTGATGACCATACAACCGCGCACTGCACTTTGTTCGGCCAAATCGGCCTTTACTACCAACTCATTATACCACTGTGAATAGTTGTCTGCACGTTTTGTCAGACCTTTTAATTCTACTGCCATTATATTTAATTCAGTTATTTATTATTTCCTTTAATTGGAGCACAAAATTAATAATTTTTTTAGTAACAAACACTATTTAGTGTGCTATTTGATTATTCTCTAGTGTTTTGAACTTCCTGAACTGCAGATAAAGCATCGTTCCCGACGTTACAGTCGAAAGTAAATCACTGAATGGCATACTCCACCAGATACCTTCCAATTGCCAGAATAGAGGCATGATAAGAATAGCCGGAATCAGAAAGATAATCTGTCTCGTCATCGACAAGAAGATGGCTTTCTTGGCCATGCCTATACTTTGAAAGAAGTTGGCTATCACCATTTGGAAACCGATAATCGGGAATGTGACACATACGATGCGCAATCCTTCTACCGATTGACGAATCAATTCTTTATCGCTAGTAAACGCATAGACAATCGCTTCGGGAAAGAGTTCGGCTATCACAAATCCGAGCGTGGTAACAATGGTTGCCCATATCGATGTCAGCTTCAACACCTGATTGACACGTCCATACTGTTTGGCACCGAAATTATATCCCGCTATAGGTTGCATACCTTGGTTGAATCCCAACACAATCATCACAAACACAAAGACATAACGATTGACGATACCAAACGCTCCGATAGCCATATCACCACCAAACTTATTGAGGCCTTTATTGATTAATATCACGATAAGACAAGATCCTAAATTCATTAAGAACGGCGACATACCTATCGACATGATATCTTTCACGATAATAGACCGCAGCCTCATAGCTGATTGCTTGATATGAAGAAAGTTCTTTGAATTACTGA
>DAIUBN010000002.1:0-48242 GCA_036846645.1 Bacteroidaceae bacterium
AGAAATAATTAAAGTAATAAAATACCTAAAAAATATAAATAAATATAAAATATTTTTTATTTTTGCATTAAAACAACTCAAGATACAGAAATGCCATGAAACTAATAGCAGAAAGTGGTTCTACCAAAACAGAGTGGTCGCTCATCGAAGGCGATGATCTCATAGAGCATTTTAATACTGAAGGTATTAACCCGTTTTTTCAGACACGCCGAGAAATCAGCCGTAGCATTCGTTTAGGCTTACCTGAACGTTTCTTCAAAAAGAAAATAGAAATGATCTATTATTATGGTGCAGGGTGTTCTACTGAGGAGAAGAAACAAGCAGTAAGCGCATCGCTTATTACTCAATTCAAAACACATGCCCAAGTAGAAAGTGACTTGCTTGGAGCTGCCCGCGGATTGTTTCTTCAAGAGTCGGGTATTGCTTGTATCTTGGGCACCGGTTCCAACTCCTGCTTTTATGACGGCAAAAACATTATGAACAATGTTACCCCCGGTGGTTATATCTTGGGCGATGAAGGTAGTGGAGCTGCCGCCGGAAAAGAATTTCTTTCTGATGTGCTTAAAGGACTGGCCCCTGGCGGACTGACCAACGACTTTCTGAATAAGAATCGCATCACTGTAGAAGATATCATGAGTTCGGTGTATAATCAACCGCTTCCTAATAAGTTTCTGAACTCTGTATCCAACTTCTTCACAAATTATAAAGATGAAGAATATGTGATTAATATCATTACAAACAACTTTAAACGCTTCTTCACCCGCTGCGTATTTCAGTACAATTATCGGAATTATCCGATTCGATTCGTAGGCTCTATGGCTAACAAATTTAAAGAGCTTCTTATAGAAGTGGCCAAAGGTTATGATATCGAAATATCGGCAATAGAAGAGAGTCCGATGAACGGCCTTATCAAATATCATGGCAACGAAAAAGATATGAAGAAAAAATAGTCGTTATATATATTAGATATTCAGATTAATACGTACATTTGCAACTTACTAAACCAACACTATTCCCGATGCTGATCTAATATAGATATGACAGATAGTAATACATCTTTTAAGAACAAGCTGGTCAACGCACAAGATGACCTTGTGAGGTATGCCCATACACTGACTTCTGATGCAGAAGAGGTCAATGACCTAGTGCAGGAAACCTTACTTAAAGCACTCGATAATGAAGAAAAGTTTCTTCCGGGAACAAATCTTTTGGGATGGGCGTTCACCATCATGAAAAACATCTTTATCAACAAATGTCGAAAAGAAGTACAAGACCAATCGTATATCAACAATTTGGGGGTTATCTCTCAAGATCATGAAGACCATAGTGCATCTCCGGATTATTCGGAGTACAGCTATGATATTCGAGAAATATATCGGTTGTTGGATGCGCTGCCCGACGAATACAGAGTTCCTTTCACCATGCATATATCAGGATTCAAATATCGCGAAATAGCCGAAAAACTGAACCTTCCATTGGGCACAGTCAAAAGTCATATCTATTTGACTCGCCAAAAACTACTTAATATCTTCAAAGATTTGAAATAAAAGAACTTTGTTGTAACTTTGTACCCTCAAAGTTTTCAGGGCACATGACGACAAACGATTCATTTAGTTCAGTATGTGATTTTATCAGCCAATATGCCGCCCACCTGATGGGGGTCGGGGTTCATACCTCACGAGTAGTCCGCAACTCGAAGCGCATAGGAGAGGCTTTCGGTATAGAAGTGCAGATGTGCGCTTTCTATAACAACATCATGATTTCTATCAGCGATGACAAAACAGGAGAGACCTATAATAAAGTAGTAGGCATTTCTTCTCATTCCATTAGTTTCGAACACAATTCAGAGCTGAGTGCTTTGAGTTGGGAAGTCTACGACAATCATCTGCCTCTTGATGAAATCAAAGAGAAATATCAGAAGATCATTGATGCTCCCCGCATCCATCCGCTATTTGTGCTTCTTCTAGTAGGATTTGCCAACGCTTCTTTCTGTAGATTGTTCGATGGTGATACCATCTCTATGGCAATAGTGATGTCGGCCACCATGCTGGGACTTTATCTTAAACAACAGATGCTTGCCAAGCATATCAATTCGTTTATCGTATTTATTGTTTCGGCATTCGTTGCCTCTCTTGCCGCCTCAACATCATTGATATTTCCCAATACCACGAGTGCCACAGCAATTGCAACCAGTGTATTATATCTTGTTCCCGGTGTTCCGCTCATCAACGGCATCATCGATATTGTCGAAGGTCATGTACAAATTGGTTTCACCCGACTAACCGAAGCCTCACTCCTTATTATATGTATCGCCATTGGTCTGTCGTTTACATTAATGATGGTAAAAAACAGCTTGATATGATGATGACAATACTGAATATTTTTCTCGACGGACTCTTTGCTGCTATTGCAGGTATTGGCTTCGGTGCTATATCCGACCCACCATTAAGAGCGTTCAAAATGATTGCTATTCTAGCAGCTGTTGGTCATGCCTGCCGATATTGCTTGATGCACTTTCTTGGAGTTGATATAGCGACCGCTTCTTTGTTTGGTGCTATCATAATCGGATTCGGCAGCATGTGGCTGGGACGCAAAGTGTACTGTCCTCTCACCGTACTATATATTCCGGCATTGCTCCCGATGATTCCTGGCAAATTTGCCTATAACATGGTATTGTCGTTATTGATGAGTCTGCAGACGGTGAAAGAACCGGGCTTACTCAATAAATACATGGAAACATTCTTTTCCAACTCATTGGTCACTTGTACCGTTGTCTTCATGCTAGCCATCGGTGCAACACTTCCTATTCTTTTATTCCCCAAATTCGCATTTTCTATCACTCGTCACAGAAAAAATAAATAATATTGCTCATGGAAATTTTTTGGAAAACAATTGCTCTCTATAATGCTTCAACTTGGATTTATCAATTACTGCTGATGATTGTTGGGTGCGTCACAACTTTCACATTGATTATCAAGCCAAGTCGATGGACAAGATTGGGAATGAAAATTTACCTCATTCTGCTCTATCTGTGGATTTCTATCGTCTATTATTATATCGACTGTGCCGCCCGAAGCTATAACGAAATACTGGCACTCTTTTGGGGAGTGATGGTAGTGATATGGATTTGGGATGCTATTACCGGATATACCACTTTCGAAAGGACAAAGAAATACGACAAACTTTCGTACTTCCTGATGATATTGCCATTCTTCTACCCTATTATATCTATTTGTCGTGGTATGACTTTTCCCGAGATGACCTCACCACTTATGCCTTCGGCAGTAGTCACTTTCACTATCGGTTTGCTTCTACTCCATAGCAAAAAGGTCAATATCTTCATGGTATTGTTTCTTTGCCATTGGTCGCTCATCGGACTTACAAAAACATATTTCTTCAACATTCCCGAAGATTTTATTGCGGCGAGTGCATCAATCCCGGCATTATATCTATTCTTCAGAGAGTACTATCTCAATAATCTGAGTGCAAAGACCAAACCATCGGCACGTATCATTAATTGGCTGCTTATCTTCGTTTGCGCCGGTCTTGGAATAGTACTGATATCTACTTTATTGCTCGAACTAGTACCCAAAAGATAGCAGGATAATCATTAAAACGAAAAAATATCGTTAATTTAATCTACCTTAACTAAAATCACTTTGTTTCTAACTATTTATTTTCGTTATTTGCATTGAAGTAGTCAGCAAATTCAATAACACAATTAAAATAACGATGAATAGATTAACAACAAGAGAAGAAGAAATCATGAATTTCTTTTGGGACAAAGGTCCTTTGTTCGTCAAAGAGATTGTCGAGTTCTATCCCGACCCTAAACCTCATTTCAACACAGTTTCTACATTCGTCCGCGAATTAGAAAGCAAAGGTTTTGTATCGCACAAAGCAATTGGCATGGGCTATCAGTACTATCCACTGATTTCTCGCCAAGACTTTTCGAAGGGCACACTTAGAGGAGTAGTAGAAAACTACTTCAATAAGTCTTATCTGAACGCTGTTTCGGCTCTAGTCAAAGAAGAAGATATATCTGTAGATGAACTGAAACAGCTCATCCAAGATATTGAGGCAGGAAATAAAAAGTAACACGATAATCTTACCAGACGATGGGAGCAGTATTGGCATATTTCATCAAGGCAGCTTGTTGCCTGGCAGCCTTCTATATCTTTTATAAATGGTTGCTTAGCAAAGAGACGTTTCATCATTTCAATAGGTTTGTACTCCTCAGCCTACTCATCATTGCTGCAGCTCTACCTTTTGTGCAGCTCAGCTTGCAGGCAACCGACTATCAACCGAAAATCATGGTGGGCAATCTCATGATGCAGATAGTGAACAATACCAAAACCACGCCCACTTTCCAGTGGCAATGGCTGCTTATCATAGTCTACCTGACAGGAACTTTACTCTATGCACTAAAGACCCTTGTATCATATATCAAGCTCTACAAAGTGGTACATCGGTCGCATTCTGTTCCTCTTGCCGAAGATTCTCATATTCGCCTCATCCTCTCTGAGAAAGAAATCAGTCCGTTCAGCTGGATGCAATTTATCGTCATTTCAAAGTCCGACTACGAAGAGAATGGTGAAGCTATCATCGCTCATGAAAAGGCACATATCTCCTATCTACACTCCATCGACATACTTATTGCCGATATCTGTATCATGTTTCAATGGTTCAATCCGGCAGCATGGCTCATCAAAAAGGAATTGCAGAACATTCATGAATTCGAGGCAGACGAAACAGTTCTTAAAGAGGGAATCAACGCGAAGAATTATCAACTATTATTAATAAAGAAAGCCGTTGGCACAAGGCTCTACTCTATGGCCAACAGCTTAAATCACAGTTCACTTAAAAAACGTATTACTATGATGTTAAAAGAAAAATCAAATCCATGGGCACGGCTGAAGTATGCTTATGTACTTCCGTTGACAGCTATTTCGATTGCTGCATTTGCCAGTACCAAAGTCTCCAATCCACTTGAAAGACTTTCTAATGCCAAAGTTAGTGATTTATCTAATTACTTGTCTCAAAAAGCAAATAATTCTGATGAATCTACGTTAAGTATTGCCAATGAGAACATTCCTGATTCTAAGAAGCCAAAGACGAAAAAGCTGAAAGTCACTCCCGACAAAGATGGTGTATATGAAATGGCCGAGGTGCAACCTCAATACCCTGGTGGTGTATCTGCCTTGATTTCAGATATTTCAAGAAATATGAAATATCCTAAAGAAGCTCATGATAAGGGCACCGAAGGGAGAGTCATCGTACAGTTCGTTGTAGATAAGGAAGGTGCCGTTCGTAATATCAAAGTGATTCGCAGCATTCCTGGTTTGGATGAAGAAGCTGTCCGAGTGATAAAAGCAATGCCCAAATGGATTCCGGGCAAACAAGATGGGAAGAATGTTTCAGTGAAGTATACAATACCGCTAACGTTCAAGTTGGATGGTCCAAAGGGATCAAACACTGAAACAGAATCATCGTCCAAAGAGTATAATATAGTAGAAGAACAGCCTCATTTCATCGGTGGTCAAAACAAGATGTTAGAATTCTTTGCTTCTAATTTAAAATATCCGGCCAGTGCACAAAAAGCTGGCATACAGGGTAAAGTCATTGTTCAGTTTACCGTAGGCAAAGAAGGCGAAATCTATTCTGCTAAAGTTGTAAGAGGCATCAACGAGGACTTAGATAATGAAGCCCTAAGAGTTGTCAACTCTATGCCGCGTTGGGAACCTGGTAAGCAGAAAGGTGAAAATGTTGCCGTATTATTCACTGTTCCTCTTTCCTTTAAACTCCACTAAGGCAACACTCCGCTATCCAAATAATCTAACAGCATTGCGGCTAGTAGGATACGGGAGTAAATATAATCTCTCTTATATAATTAAACTTATGCTGCACCGGAAAGAGATTTTTCGGTGCAGCAAAGTTTATATTTCTATTTTGCCAATTCGGCACGATAATATGCCTCAACGTCTTTCCAATGATAATAAGGCGCCATATCTGTCTTTACAGGAATTGATTTTTCCTTTTCATTAAGAAGGAACTTAACGAGGATATCTTTGCTCCCTGCTTTGCGATAGAATATGAGCTGAATATTAGCAGCCATTGGAGTAATTTGGAAGTTAGCCCAATATTTGTATAGATTAGCAAAATCATCGGTCACTGCATCGCAGCCATTGAGATGTAGAAGGAAGGCCAAAGGAGTAAGAATACTGTCGTGGCCGAAACGAAGTGTCACAGCTGTACCGCCATCACGAATTGCTCTATCGGCAGTATCAAGTATGTTGCGAAGCAAACCATAGTGTCCTCTATATCTCGGAGTGCTTCCGGGGAAGAAACCTTTCCAATAATACCAACCTGCATTATCTGCCTGCCAAAGATTGAACAACTCATCGTTGGTGAACAAATCGAAGAAAGAGAGCTTCAATTCGGGCTGGCACTGCATATCTTCGGCGATATTCCAAAGATTATACATCAATTTAAAGCCATCCACCTTATTCTTGGCATAATCGGCATCATTAAACAGTTTGCCCATCAAACGGTCTGGTTGAAACATCGACTTTCTGAAATCTTCGTATTTCTTATTTGCTTCCTTATCGCTAGAAACTGCCTTCACACTATCTTCATCATTGGCAATATACCACATGTTTCTAACGCTCGTCTCTATCGATATATTCAATTTAGGATTAAGCCCTTGTAGAGCCAAGCAGAAGTTGGACATACTGATGGCGCAACGAGTCACGATAGAAGATTTAGCATCTACTGGCGTTCCAGGTTGAAATACCTCAGGGAAGTTATGAAACATACGAGTGGCAATACCGCGATGCTGACGGCCACCGAGCTTAGAGAGGTCTCCATCACGACGATAAGCATCAGCATAAGCCATATTCAACCTTTTTAGAACATCTTTACCATAGGCAGAAAGTTTGCCTAGGCTATCGGCATGATTAATGATTTCAAAAGCATTGGTATAATACTTATTACTTGTCATATATCGAGAACCATGCCGGCCGTAATGACTGATATAAAAAGGTTTATAACCCTTTGGAGCAGGTGTCAACTTTCCAGATGGACCAGGATAACTATAATACGTACTTCCGGCCTGAAGAATGTTCTTCATTACTTCTTCCTTGGTAGTCTGTGCCGACAAGGAAAGGAAAGGCAGGAATAATGCAATAAACAAATACTTGAATTTCATTTTCATCCCTTTTAAAAGTTAAATGTATTACTGCAAAAGTAACTATTATTTATTAATAGATGGTCATGCTAAGCCGACTTTCTTTTAGTCCGTCGCCTGTAGCTGTGAGTATGGCACTTCCCTTCGTCTGGTTGGTTTGAATTGCTACGACACACTTTCCATAAAAGGCTTTACGTTTATTATCTTTGAATCTTTCGAGCGAGATAGGGCTACCATTATCTACTCCGGCAATAAAAGCTTTATCGTTGATATTAAAACGTATCAAGTTGTCGGCATTCGGGCACAGATTACCATCCTTATCGACTACTTCTACTGTAACGAAAGTAAGATCGGTGCCATCTGCCTTCAGTATTTTCTTATCAGGAGTAAGACGAATACCTGCCGGCGCACCAGCCGTATTGATAGATTGCTGACGAACAGCCTTACCATTCTTATAAGCCACAACACGAACAGTTCCCGGCTCAAAGATGCAATTCCATACTACATGATATTGATGTTCTGTCTTATGACGTCTGCCCTGGCTCTTACCATTAATAAAGAGTTCCACTTCGTCGGCATTGTTATAATAAGCCCATATATCTATTTTCTGACCATCAGTCCAATTCCAATGCGGCAAGAAATGGAGAACATCTTTGTTGGTCCATTCACTTTGATACATATAATAAGAGTCCTTCGGAATACCTGCCAGGTCGATGATACCAAAGTAACTGCTACGAGCCGGCCAACTATACGGTGTTGGTTCGCCGATATAATCAAAACCAGTCCATATAAACTGACCACTGACAAAAGGATGATGTTTCACTAAATCCCATGTCTCTTCGTGGGTTGTGCCCCAAGGCACATGACAATTGTCGTACGCAGAGCAAGAGAAAGTAGGATTCGTATAAGGTTTATCCCAACGATCGGGACAGACAAACATAGAATCGCTGGGCATGTTATAGTACCCTCTTGTCTGGAGAGCAGAAACACTTTCTGTGATAATAAAAGGCTTGCCAGGGAAATTCTTAGGCACATCATAAATATTCTGATTATGGTAATTATAGCCGATTACATCGAGAGTTTTAGCCAAAAACAAGTTATTATTAGGAGATGGTTCATTGCAAGCAGAGGTAATGGGACGGTCGTCGAGATCTCTTACTATAGATGCCAGTTCTCTTGTCAGCAGAGAACTCAGATTAAGTTTACCATCTTTTGCACCGTCCATCACTTTATGTCCGAAGTTGAGTACCATATTGGCTTGTTCCAAACTCAGTGTGTCGGCACTGGCCTCATTCCATTGTTCGAGCACCTCATTGCCAATGCTCCACATAATAATACTGGGATGATTTCGGTCTCTGACAATCAAATCGGTCAGATCTCTTTTGTACCACTTATCGAAATAATTGGCGTAATCATAGGTCGTCTTCTTACGCCGCCACATATCAAAAGCTTCGTCCATCACAAGAAGGCCCATCGAATCGCACATATTAAGTAGTTCGGGGGATGGCGGATTGTGGGAACAACGAATAGCATTGCAACCCATATCCTTTAATATTCTAAGTTGACGATGAAGAGCCGCATTGTTGAGAGCCGAACCCAAGCAGCCCAAATCGTGATGTTGACAAACACCATTAATCTTGATATTCTTTCCATTCAAGAAGAAACCGTTCTGAACATCGAAGCGGACATCCCGAAGTCCGATAGGAGTAGTATATTCATCTACCAGCTTTCCGTTCTGCAACAAAGACGTCCGGACTAAATATTGCTGAGGATGTTCAATACTCCAAAGAGAAGGTTTCGAAATAGTGCAGGCAAGCGAACTAAGGGTTTGCTCTCCGCCTTTGGCAACAACCACTCCACTACATTGAGCGACCTTCTTGCCATAAGGATCTATAATATCATTCTTTACGAGAACGTTAGATGCATCTGAATATTCATTTTTCACTTTCACCGCTACCTTGATCTGAACTTTATCAGAAAGAACATTACTGGTCGTAACCTGTGTTCCCCATTGAGCGACATGGACTTGTCCCACTTCGAGCAGATGAACATGACGATAAATACCGCAACCCGAATACCAACGAGAATTGGGTTGACGAAGATTGTCTACTTTTACAGCAATAACATTCTTCTTGCCGTCCTTATTTAAATAAGGAGTCAAATCATATTCGAAACTGATATAGCCGTAAGGTCTGAAACCCAACGAATGACCATTAAGAAAGACTTCGGAGTTCATATATACCCCATCAAACTGGATGAAGTAATGTTTTGCTCTAGAATAGCCCATTACATCGAAAGTTTTTCGATACCAACCGATACCGCCAGGCAAGGCACCGCCACCTGTTCCCGAAGGATTATCTTTACTAAAATCTCCTTCAATAGCCCAATCGTGAGGCAAGTTCAACAAGCGCCAAGCTGAGTCATCAAACGAAGTCTTCGAAGCATCATCAGAACCTTTCAAACTAAAACGCCAGCCATTATCGAAATTCTTAATTGTTCTCTTTTCTGACTTTGCAGGCAAAGCAAAACAACAGACTGCAGAAAGTAGAAATATTATAAGAAATCTATATTTCATGGTATATAAGTATTTAGTGAATGCCCCAAAGAAGCCAAGTTCTATTGGGGCAATTAAAAATATGATTCATTAAAGTTGTACGATTACTTTAGAACCGGCATAATCAACCATCTTACCCTTGGCATTCATATCGAATCCTTGAGCATTGTTTTTGCCTACTAAAACGACGTTGAAACGGCGATTTTTAAGCATTCCATCGAAGTTTCCATGGCGGTCGCTAATGGTCAATGTCTTTGTAGAATTACTAAAAGAGAAGTCTATCGTAGCACATTGCCCCTTTTCATAATCATAGTTGGTTCCTTCATCTTCGTAAAGTTGGAAGTTGCCGTCAGCCCCTTCATATATATATAGGTTAATCAGCTCCGGCTTTTTCTCATCGCTATATTGCATATCCGGTCCGAAAGGAATGATAGAGCCAGCCCGAACAAAGAGCGGGATTCTTTCGTAAGGCGCATCGACATTTACCGTCTGGCCACCAGCCATATATTTTCCGGTATAGAAATCATACCAACCACAAGCAGATGGAAAATACACATTGCGGTTTCTCATCTTATAATAAGCAACCGGGCAAACCATGAAGGCAGGGCCGAACATATACTGATCGGTCAGATTGTATACCTTACTATCCTTTTCGAAATCCATTATCATACCTCTCATCATGGTATAATCTTTAAAATGTACCCAACCTGTCATAGAATAAAGATAGGGCATCATGTTGTAGCGCAACTTAGAATAGTAAGCAATGCTCTTATAGCAAGGATGAGTTTCGGGAGCCAGATTCCATGGTTCGCGGAAAGGCCATTGGCCATGAGTGCGATAGAGAGGAGCAAATGCACCATATTGATTCCAACGAGCATTCAACTCGCGCCATTCTTTCAAATCTTCGTTCTCTACACCAGTCTTATCAAAATTCTGCTGAGCAGCCACATATCTATCTTCGGTAGTAAAACCACCGATATCCATTCCCCAGAAAGGGACACCACTCATCGAGAAGTTCAATCCGGCAGTAATCTGAGTTCGCATATCTTCCCAACGAGTAGAGATATCGCCACTCCAGGTAGCAGTACTATAACGTTGCAATCCGGCAAAGCCAGAGCGAGTGAGCAAGAAGACACGTTTGTTGGGCATCACCGAACGCTGACCATTATAAATAGCTTCGGCATTCTCTAAAGCGTAGGCATTGAAATATTCGGTAGATGGTCCCAAATCAGTCGGTCCGCAAAGAGCTTTACGATATGGCATATCAGTACAATCTTTCACATTCGGTTCGCTGGCATCCATCCACCAAGCATCGATGGAATGGTTGAATTTGGAATAAAGATTATCATTCATCTGCCTCCAGAACATCTTACGGGCACCATCGGAATAAGCATCATAGAAAGAGCCTACATATCCTTTTCCCACCCAGTCGCGGATGCTATCTTTCACTGCTTGGTGATACATCCAGCCATGACTGTCGAGCTCTTTATAATTATCGGTATTGATATAGAATTTCGGCCAGCAAGATATCATGAACTTTCCGTGCATGGCATGAATCGAATCGAGCATCAGTTGAGGATCGGGGTAACGAACCGGATCGAACTGATGACTTCCCCATTGGTTTTCTTTCCAATAGAACCAATCTTGTACTATATTATCGATAGGCAACTTACGAGTTCTAAATTCTTTCAATACCGAAAGTACTTCGTCAGTCGATTTATAACGTTCGCGACTCTGCCAGTATCCCAAAGCCCACTTTGGCATCACCTGAGCCTTACCGGTGAGTTGACGATAACCGGAGATGACATCATCCATATTGTTGCCGGCAATAAAATAGTAATCCATATCGGGCGACATCTCACTCCAAATAGAAAGTTTGTTTTGTTCTGCTTCTGATACCGGAGCACTAGCACGCAATCCGCAATAAGACACATCGCCGTCGGGCTGCCATTCAATACGGAGAGGAACTCTTACGCCTTGTTTCAAATTGATGTTGAACTTATGAGAATTGGGGTTCCATGCTGTACGCCATATTTCTGGAACCACTACCTTATTATTAAGGTATACTTTGGTATATCCGGCATAATAAAGCAAGAAACGATAAAGAGCGGTACGACTAGCTTCAATAGAACCTTCGTAAACTACTTTTGCACCTTTAAACTTAAATCCTTGCGGTAGATTCTTAATCTGTTTGAGATCTTCGAAATACAAAGAATCTTCGGCACGAGTAAGAGTTTTACCATCAGCCTGAACGTAAGTTCCCGTAAGTGAGCCGACCTTACCATTCTTATCGAACAGTTTGAAAATGCGGTTTAATTGCTTATAAGATTCTGGCTGACCAAAACGACAATAAGAATAGGTATCCCAAAGCAAACCATAATTATGATTGCTCATAATAAAAGGAATAGACACCTTCGTATTGTATTGAAATAAATCTTCGTTCTTTCCTTTATAATTCATCTCGCCAGCTTGATGCTGACCAAGTCCATAAAGTGCTTCGTCATTATTCTCATCGAACAAGGCACGCCAGGTCACTCCTTTCTTACCTTCTACAACTATAGGTTTAAAAGTTTTGCCGAGAGATGATTCTTTGAGTAAGATTTTGCCCATTTTATCGAGAAAAGTGATTCGGCCATCCTTCTTTGAAACCAGCGCAGTGAGTGCATCGGTCGCAATTTTAATGTTCGTTTTATCTTCCGAAACATTAAAAGATGTCTGGGCTGTCTGAGGAACGATAATCAAGCTTTTCGATTTGGCTGCTATGGCAGCAGGAGCAGCCTGAACCCTGATAATTTTGTTGCTAATGACTTCCAACCGAAGTTGGCGGGCACCATTTGTTGCAGGCTGCGCAACGTTCACCGTCACGCTGTTGCCTTGTCTGATAAAGTTGCCGGCATAAATAGGTACGCTCAGCAACAGCACAGCCATGCTGTACAGTAAAGTCTTTTTTCTCATGTTATTAAATCGTCTAATTTTTGTATAGTAATTTAGTTTCAGTTGTCTTGCTTCTAATATCTATTAAAGATATTCGGGTACAGTGAACAGCTTAATGCCGTTCGAGCCCTTTATTAATATGGTATGCCCTTTAGGCTTATTAGTCTTGATATTTTCGATAAGTGCCGGTGCATCGGCAAAAGTTTTATAATCTGAATTGCAAGCTGCAAATTGGCTTCCCACCAATATTACATCTTTAAATTGACATTCTTTCAAGAAGTCTATCACCTTCTGATGTTCGCTGATACTTTCCTTTCCCAATTCGCGCATATCTCCTAGAATCAACATTTTATTTTCGGCCTTCATCTTATAGAAGTTGCGGAGCGAAGCCATCATACTGGTAGGATTGGCATTGTAAGTATCAATAATCAGCGTATTATCGGCAGTTTTCTGAAGTTGAGAACGATTATTAGAAGGCTTGTATTCTGTCAGAGCCTTATTGATATTACGAGGTTCTACCCCAAAGAAACGTCCAATAGTAATAGCAGCCAAAGCATTGGGGAAGTTATAGTCTCCAATCAGTTGGGTATGAACATCATGAAGTTCTCCATTCTTTCCTGCTTTCCACTGAAAAGACAAATAAGGAGAACAATCGGTGACATGACCATTGACGTAGAGCGTATCTTCAGTGCCGTAAGGAATAATATTGAGTCCTTCCGACATTTTCATCAGATATTCATTGTCTTTATGGATGAATACTGTAGAATCCAGTTTATTGCGGAGAAAATCATAAAGTTCTCCCTTCGTTTTTATCACGCCTTCGAATGAGCCGAATCCTTCCAAATGAGCCTTACCGACATTGGTAATAATACCATAGTTAGGTTCTACAATATCAACGAGAAACTTAATTTCGCCTGGATGATTGGCACCCATTTCAATGACTGCAAGATCATTGTCAGCTTTAAGGCGCAACAAAGTAAGAGGTACGCCAATATGATTGTTCAGATTGCCTTGAGTATAGAGCACATTATGAGACTGAGACAAAACGGCCGAAATAAGTTCTTTTGTCGTGGTCTTACCATTCGTTCCCGTTATACCAATAATTCTTGTTCCCAATTGGTGGCGATGATAATTGGCCAAATCCTGCATTGTCTTCAGCGTATCCTCTACAAGAATATAATGTTTATCCCCTTCGACAGCATAAGCAGAATTATCGATAACAGCATAGCGGCAACCATTTTGTAAAGCAGTAGCGGCGAACTTATTACCATCAAAAGAATCACCTTTGAGCGCGAAGAATAAAGAGCCATCAGGGCAATTACGACTATCGGTAGTAACACCGGTGCAGCCCATGAATATTTGATAAAGTGTTGGAAGTGTCATTTGTTTTCTGCTATTTGTTGACAAAGATAGTGTAAACCAAGGGCAGAACAAAATAAATAAGGTAGAATTTATAATTTTTTACTCCTACGACTTTCATCCACTGTTATCTTCAGCCTTTCTCGCTATATATTAAGCTGTTATATCGTTAGTGTACCAGTTTGGTATACTCACTATACCATCTTTGGGTCGCTTCTGAGCTATGCCACTGATAATCAGCAAAGATACGCTGAAGATAATAGTTAGTGAAAGTCGCTGGAGTAGGTTTCATCAGCCCACGATACTTCAATCGTCAGCCTTCTCTTCAAGTCTCGTTGCCCTACACTTCAAATATCGTCGGCTCTCACTTCAAGTCTCGTGAGCTTGCGAGACTTGGAACGTTGCCCGACCTTGACGATACCCAAAAATCATAAAGACGTTACCGACGAAACATTTAAATGTATTTGTGAAAACATACAGAAGATTTGTCGATAACGTCCTTATCAAAATTTTGTATTGTCCTTATAAAAACGGCTTTACTTCAACAACTTATCCAAGAATCCCAATCCGTTGACAAAAATGAAGAAGATGGCTAAAGGAGCAATGTATTTCAGAATAAAGATAATCGCATTGATAATAGGAATCTTCAGGCTATCATCATTGGTGAGTTCGTTGCGGACCAACTTCTTATCCAGATACCAGCCCACAAATACTGAAATGAAGAATCCACCGATTGTCATCATCAACTTAGCTGTGACAAAGTCGAACAAATCGAAAATGGTAAGTCCAAACAGTTTATAACCGTTGAGCAGACCGAAGGACAGCGAGCAGAAGGCGCCAAGGAAGATGCAAATAGCTGTAACAATTCGGGCTGCATTCTTTCTAGAGAATTGAAACTCTTCATGAAGATAGGCCGTTGCCACTTCGTGAAGTGAGATAGTAGAAGTAAGAGCCGCAAGAGCTAATAATAAGTAGAACATTACCGCCACGATATAGCCCAAGAAAGGCAAATCGTGAAAAGCCTGCTGAAATACATTAGGCAAAGTAATGAAAACCAAACTTGTTCCTGCATCAGGATTGATACCAACCGAAAAAGCTGCAGGGAAAATAATGAATCCGGCAAGGATGGCTATCAAAGTATCAATACCAGCAACAGTGAATGCCGTTTTGGTAAGATTCGTATCTTTTTTGAAATAAGAAGCATAAGTACAAAGACATCCCATACCCAAACTTAGAGAATAGAAAGCCTGTCCCAAAGCATCAAGAAAAGTAGAAGTGGTGATTTTGCTAAAATCAGGTTTTAATAAAAACTTGACACCTTCCATCGAATTGGGTAAAGTCAGAGAACAAAAGGCCAGAACTATAACAATAATAAATAATGCCGGCATCATGATCTTCGAATACTTCTCAATTCCTTTTTCTACTCCCTTCACTATAATAAAATGAGTAATCAACATAAAAATGATAAAGTAGAATAACGGACGCCAAGGATTGGCAACGAAAGTATTGAAATAGTCTACATATTGAGAAGCAGTTTTACCAGTCAGACCATTCCTCAGTGCAGCGACTATATATTCTAAAGTCCAGCCAGCAACAACAGTGTAATAACTTAATATCAACAATCCGGTGAACACCCCTATTCTGCCCAGCCATTTCCACTGAGTGCCAGGTGCCAGTTTCTTATAAGCGCCGGCAGTATTCGACCTTGAATGTCTGCCAATAATGAATTCTGACATCATTACAGGTATTCCTAGAAGGAGGACACAACCTATATAGATAATGATAAAAGCTGCTCCGCCATTATTACCTGTCGTAATCGGGAAGCGCCAAATATTACCTAATCCGACAGCAGAACCCGCCGAAGCCAAAATTACTCCCAACTTGCTTCCAAAGTTAGATCTTTGTTCAGTGCTCATAAAAACTCCATTTAAAATAAAATAATATGCTGACAAATGTACTAATTTTCCCGATAATATATATAATTTTGCACAACAATATTAGTTTTACATGTCATGAGGCAATTTATAAAGCATTATCCCATATCAATCGCAATAGCCATAACTATTATTTATCTGTCATGCTTCAAACCGCCAACCACATCGTTGGAAAAGATTCCTGACATTGATAAGATAGTTCACTGCTCTATGTATTGCTTCTTTTCATTACTACTTTGGTTTGAATACTTACGTACCCATCATTTCTCTAAAAAAGAGATATCCTGGCACCGACTGATCATTGGACTTATCTTACCCATCATACTCGGTTGCAGCATGGAGTTGGTACAAAAATATCTGACATCATATAGAGGTTTCGAATGGGGAGATATATTGGCAAACGTTTGTGGTGCCATCATTGCCTCATTAACTGCCGAAATATATATTAAGTATAGGCTGAAATAGCAATGACGAAACATACTAACTAATATTCACGTTTTTTATTAGCATACTAACCCTATCTTTTCCATGAGTGAACAATAGCTATTACACCCTATTTCTATTTGCGAATCAAGTATTTAGTATTTCATTTTTACTTTATTTCAATTTCTATTTATGAATTTTAAAAATATGTGGTGAATTGAATATTTGATTAAAAATGAATTAATAAATATTAATATAGAGATTCAATCGTAACAAATTAGAAAAAAAACATATATCTTAGTGATGTAAAAGGGCAAATAATAGTCTTATTTACCCCTTTGGTGACACTTAAATTATGATAAATACTTTTTAAGAAGTATTCCTAAAAGGGTACTTCTTATGATAATAAGAAACTCAAAACAAGAAAAAATATGAAGAAGCTAGTTGCCCTCGTTTTAGTTGTATTTTTGTTCGCATTGTCCTACGCTCAAAATGCGAAAGTGACAGTTGGCGCCGAAAGGATAGAATCATATTTACCACTACTAAAAGGTAAGAGAGTAGCGCTATTCTCAAACAATTCGGGTCGAGTAAATGGAAAATTGACACTCGACATACTCATCAAACATAAAGTTAAAGTTGTTACAATATTTTCTCCCGAACATGGATTCAGAGGCAATGCCGACGCAGGAGAGCATGTATCAAATAGTGTAGACAGCAAGACCGGTGTACCTATTTATTCTCTTTACAGCAGCAAGAACGGCACACCCGATGAAGAAACCATGAAAAAGTTCGATCTGCTGGTTGTCGATATACAAGATGTAGGACTAAGATTTTATACCTATTATATATCAATGGTACGATTGATGGATGTTTGTGCCATTCATGACAAAAGGATGATTCTGCTGGACAGGCCAAATCCTAACGGATTCTATGTTGATGGTCCGATATTAGATATGAAACATAAATCGGGAGTGGGATATCTTCCAATACCTATTGTCCATGGAATGACATTGGGAGAACTTGCATTAATGGTGAATGGAGAACATTGGTTACCCAATCATCATAAATGTCCGCTAACCGTCGTAAAATGTCTGAACTATACCCATCAGACTAAATATAGACTTCCGATTGCGCCTTCACCCAACTTGCCCAACATGAAGTCAATCTACCTTTATCCTTCGCTATGTTACTTTGAAGCGACACCTGTCAGTGTAGGTAGAGGGACAACACTTCCTTTCCAGATTTATGGTCATCCAGACATGAAAGGGTATCCATATGCTTTCACTCCGATTAGTAAACCCGGAGCAAAGAATCCTCCATTACTTAACGAACACTGCTTCGGCAAGAACCTAAGTACACTCAGTGAATCTGCTATATATAAAAAAGGTATAGACTTGAGCTACTTAATCGATGCCTACAAGAAACTTAATATGAAAGACAAATTCTTCACTTCTTTCTTTGAAAAGTTAGTCGGTGTAGATTATGTCCGTAAGATGATAGAAGAAGGCAAAACTGCAACTGAGATAAAAGCAAAGTGGCAAAACGATGTCAAGAAATTCAAGAAACAGCGTAAGCCCTATTTGTTATATGCCGAATAGATAATAAAGAATTAATACTAACACAACAAAATCATGAGTCCAATCACTGTAATCATAACAATCATCGCCTATTTCATCGTACTGTTCACGGTGTCGTATATTGCTGGAAGAAAAGCCGACAACGAAGGTTTCTTTGTAGGCAACCGTAAATCAAAATGGTATGTTGTAGCTTTTGCAATGATTGGTTCTGCCATTTCGGGAGTCACTTTTGTATCAGTACCGGGAATGGTTGCCACCAATGGTTTTGCTTATATGCAGATGGTGCTGGGCTTCATCGTAGGACAATTTATTATTGCCTTTGTCCTGATACCACTATTCTATAAGATGAACCTGATTTCTATCTATCAATATCTTGATAACAGATTCGGCATTCTATCACACAAAACAGGGGCATGGTTTTTCTTCATCTCCAAGATGCTTGGTGCAGCTGTACGTTTATTCCTCGTTTGCCTTACACTTCAGCTTCTGGTTTTCGATCCTTATCATCTTCCTTTCTTATTAAATGTTATCATCACCGTAGCATTAGTTTGGCTGTACACATTCAGAGGTGGTGTGAAGTCGATTATTTGGACTGACTCTCTCAAAACGCTCTGCCTGATTGTTTCTGTTGGATTGTGCATCTATTACATTGCCGACAAGATGAATATGAATTTTACCGGCATGGTCAATTCGATAACAAACAGTGACATGAGCCAGTTCTTCTATTTTGATGATATAGACGATAAACGTTTCTTCTTTAAACAATTCCTTGCCGGTATATTTATGATGATTGCAATGACCGGATTGGATCAGGATATGATGCAGCGTAATTTGAGTTGCAAGAACTTCCATGATTCTCAAAAGAATATCATAACAAGTGGTATAAGCCAGTTCTTCATCAACCTATTGTTTTTGATGCTCGGCGTACTACTTTATATGTTCGCCGACAAGATGGGTATTAAAGAGACAGGAGACAAGCTCTTCCCTGCTGTAGCCTCAAGCAATTATTTTCCTGCAATCGTGGGAATCCTATTTATTATAGGTCTTATTTCTTCGGCTTACTCGGCTGCCGGATCTGCTCTCACCGCACTTACCACATCTTTCACCGTCGACATACTACAGATTGAAGAAAAAGATGAAGAGAAACTAACCAAAACAAGAAAGCATGTTCATATTGCCATGGCAGTGGTGATGGGAATCGTCATATTTGTTTTTGGTATTTTGAACAATACCAGTGTGATAGACGCAGTTTACAAGCTGGCCAGCTATACTTACGGACCGATATTAGGACTATTTGCTTTCGGCATATTATGTAAAGCCAAAGTCCGTGATAAATATATCCCATTTGTAGCAATACTATCTCCTATTCTATGCTACATCTTGGATACAAACTCTCAAAGTTGGTTCAATGGCTATAAGTTCAGCTATGAATTACTGATTATCAATGCCCTATTCACCGTAATCGGATTATGTATTCTGATAAAAAGAAATAAATGAGATACAAAATGAAAAAAGTTTTTACTACTATTTGCCTAATTGCTATTACGCTGCTCTTCACATTGCCTGCCGCAGCTCAGCAACCTCTGACGAAAAAAGAACTCGCTCCAGCAGAGCAGTTGCTCCGCTCGTACAGTGCCGGCATCAGTATTGGAAGAATATCAATCGATTCAACCAGAATAGAAGGGAATAACAAACTTATCTTATTTGCCAACGAAAATTGTTCTTATATACCTTATAGGATAGAGAATGTTGGAGGTATATATCATGGTCTTAAAGAAGTACTTCCCGAAAGATTTGCTGGCTATATCATCGAACTGAGAACAAGTGGTCAAGCCATTGAAAATCTCATCCCGCGTTATTTTCAAAACGACACAGATAAGGCCAAACTTACTTTTACCAATCCCTGTTCAGTGCCATTAATCACGAGATTATCAAACCCCTTTGCTCCTACAAAAGGTTTGCTTAATCGCCATATCGCCATGTGGCAAAGCCACGGATGGTATTTCGAACAAGGAAATGCGCGCTGGGAATGGCAACGGGCACGTCTTTTCGAATCTGTAGAAGATAAGTTTCCGATGAGCTTCGTTCTACCTTATTTAATACCGATGTTAGAGAATGCCGGTGCCACGGTTTTTGTACCAAGAGAAAGAGACTGCAATCCATACGAGGTAATTGCCGACAATGACGGTAAACTAGCCTCATCTTCTATTTATAAAGAGAAGTCGGGTATCAAAGCATGGCAAAATGGAGAAGAAAAAGGTTTTGCCTATACAAAGAAAGAATATATAGACTATGAGAATCCATTCCTTGATGGAACTTATCGTCAGATAGAAACAGTAACAAAGAAAAATGCCAAAAAGCTTGACGACACTAGTTTTGCAGAATGGATACCTGATGTTCCTGTAGAAAGAGAATATGCTGTCTACGTTTCATACAAGACCTTACCCAACAGTACTACCGATGCAATCTATACGGTTTACCATAAAGATGGAAAGACTTCTTTCAGTGTCAATCAAAAGATGGGTGGCAGCACTTGGATTTATCTTGGCACTTTTGCTTTTGACAAAGGCAAGAAAGGTAAAATTGTTCTTAGCAACGTCTCTAAAGAAGCAGGTAATATCGTCACCGCAGATGCTGTAAGACTTGGAGGCGGTATGGGAAATATTGCCCGTCGTTCGGACTGTGACAGTATTACTGCCGGAACAAAAAGCGACGATGGCCATAGAACAGCTAGAAATGCTTATCAGCCTAAATTAAATTTCAAATATGAAGTAAGTGGTTATCCTAGATATACTGAAGGAGCAAGATACTGGTTGCAATGGGCAGGTATGCCAGACAGTATCTATTCGCCTTCAAGGTCTAAAGATGACTATAAAGATGATTATCGTTGCAGAGGTCTTTGGGTCAATTATCTTGCAGGTGGTTCGCAAGGAGTACCCGATGTAAAAGGGCTTAACATACCTATCGATCTATCATTTGCCTTTCATACCGATGCCGGAACAGTATACGGAGATTCTATCATCGGCACGCTGGGTATATACCAGACAGCAGGATATGATGGCAAATACGCTAATGGTGCCTCTCGATATGCAGGGCGCGATCTTACCGACTTGGTAATGAGTAATCTTATGAACGACATAAGAAGGATGTATGAGCCTAAATGGAGCAGAAGAGGAATGTGGAATCAATCTTACTTCGAAGCACGTGTTCCGAAGGTTCCGGCCATGCTGCTAGAATTTATGTCGCATGAGAATTTTGCCGATATGAGATACGGACTAGATCCACGTTTCCGTTTCACAGTGAGCAGAGCAATATATAAAGGTATGCTCCAATTTCTTTCGAGTCAATACAATACAGACTATGTTGTAGAGCCACTGCCAGTAGAGCAATTCTCTATTAACTTGAATAATAAAAATGAAGCTGTACTGAATTGGGTTGCCGTAGAAGACTCTCTTGAGCCTACTGCTAAAGCCGAAAAATACAAAGTCTATATGAGAATAGGAAATGGAGATTTCGACAACGGAACCATCGTCAAGAAGAATACCTATTCGTTCAAAATACCAAAAGATAAGATATGCAGTTTCAAAGTAGCTGCATTAAATAAAGGAGGAGAGAGTTTCCCTTCCGAAATCTTATCGACAGCGATATCGTCAACAACAACGGCAAAACCGGTGTTAGTCATCAATGGTTTCGACCGTCTTAGCGCGCCAGATGATTTCACTGCTAATGCAGATTCTATTGCAGGATTCCTAGACGACCAAGACCATGGCGTTCCCTACATTAATAATATAAGCTACATCGGTAAGATGAAAGAATTCCGCCGCAAAATACCTTGGACACATGACGATTCTTCTGGTTTTGGAGATAGTTATGGCAATTATGAAACGATGGTCATCGCCGGCAATACTTTCGACTACCCTTCAATTCATGGCGAAGCTATTCTGAAAGCAGGATATAGTTTCACTTCATCAAGTGTAGCTGCTGCAGTCAACAGAAAACTGATAACAACAGATTATAGTTCTATCGACTTAATTTTAGGAAAGCAAAAGCAAACCAAGATGGGCAGAGGAAAGGTAACTCCACTAATGTACAAGACCTTCCCCACAGAACTTCAGAATGCTTTAACTGACTATTGCAAAGCTGGTGGTAGATTGTTTGTATCGGGAGCTTATGTAGCAACAGATTTATGGTTGAATCCATTAGCAGAATCAAATAAATCGGACAGAGATTTTGCTGAAAACGTTTTGAAATATAAATGGAGAGTCGGACAAGCAGCTTTGACAGGAAAAGTGAAAACAGTAGTCTCTCCACTTACCGACGAAAGTTCTGACTATACTTATTATAATCTGCCAAATGAGAAATCGTATGTGGTAGAATCTCCCGATGCCATTGAGCCAGCCGACAAATGTGGCTATACAGCTTTCAGGTATGCAGAAAACGGGCTAAGTGCCGGTGTAGTATTTGGAGGATCAGAAAAAGATCACTACAAGACTATCATCCTGGGATTTCCTTTTGAATCTATAACAAAAGAGAACGAGAGAGAATCAATCATGAAAATGGTTTTACAGTTCCTCAATAAATAAGGAATCGACTACAATAAAAACGATGAATGATGAAATATTGGAATAGAAATATTATCTTGATATGTATGCTACTTGGCTTTACGCTGAGCATTACGGCACAAACGAAAGTGCGTTTTGCCGTGTTGACTGATATACACCTCAGAGAAGGAGAATCGACACCAACTCAAGATTTAATTAATTCTGTCAATCAAATTAATCATACCGATAGCATTGATTTTATTCTCGTAACCGGAGATATTGCCGACGAGGGAGACCATGCTTCTCTGCTCAATGCAAAGAAGGAATTAGACAAGCTCATCAGACCATATTATATTGTTATGGGAAACCATGACACCAAATGGAGTGAAAGTGGCTGCACAGATTTCAAAAATATATTTGGATATGAACGATTTGAATTGAACTATAAAGGCTATAAGTTTTTAGGGTTCAACAGCGGTCCAATTATAAGAATGGCTCTAGGCCATGTCGCACCAGAAGATATCGATTGGCTGAAACAGAAGTTAGAAAAGAATGGAGCGAATGGTGAACCTGTATTTTTGGTAACACACTACCCCATGCTACCAGACGACGTAGACAATTGCTTTGACGTAACAGACATGGTGAGAAATTATTCTGTCAGAGCCTTTATTGGAGGACATTATCATACCAATCATTTATTCTATTATGATGGAATCCCTGGCATTATCAATACTTCCGACCTTAGAGGGAAGAATAAAGTTGGAGCATACAACGAACTTGATATTACAGGAGACTCATTAATAGTATATAAGCATTGGATAGGTAAAGACAGAAAACGCTGGACAGCAATATCAATAAAAAACAACTTATATGATAAAGAGCCGGGCTCTAAAGCTCAAAGACCGGATTATAGTGTTAATACAGAATATCCAGACGTCAAAGAAGAATGGAAAAACGAATCGAGAGTTGGTATCTATGGTTCGCCTGCCATCTACAAGAATAGAGTATTCACAACTGACAATATCGGAAGAGTTATCTGTTATGATTTAAAAACCGGCAATAAGCAATGGGTGTACAACTGTAAGTCGAGAATTATCGGTACACCTGCTGTATCAAAAGGAATAGTGGTTACCGGTGCCACAAATAATAAGATTTATGGCATTGATGCCCAATCTGGTTCTTTGCTGTGGACAATTGACACAGAAGCTCCCGTATTAGGTGCTGTAAAGATAGTAAATGGCATAGCCTATATCGGAGCAAGTGACCACTGCATGAGAGCGATAGATATTAAAAGAGGTGTAACTATTTGGAAATATAGCGGAGTAAAAGGTTATATAGAAACGATGCCTTTGGTAACATCCGACAAAGTGATATTCGGTGCTTGGGACAATACGCTCTATGCTTTGAACAGAGCCGATGGGACAGAAGAATGGAAGTGGAATGATTGCCACCCTGGGATGCACTATTCGCCAGCAGCAGTATGGCCGGTGTCGGCTCATGGTAAAGTATTTATTGCCGATCCGCAAAGAGCATTATCGGCAATAGACCTTCAAACAGGCAAAACCATTTGGAGAACATTGCGAAGCAAAGTGAGAGAGACAGTCGGGTTATCGGCCGATAATCAGAGAATTTATAGTAAGACTATGAACGATAGCATCGTCTGTTACTCTGCCATAGCTGATATTCCACAAGAATTGTGGGCTACAAACGTCGGCTTCGGCTATGAACATGCTCCATCAATGCAAGAAGAAAAAGGCGGAATTGTATTTGGTAGTACCAAGAGCGGACTGATATTCGCCTTAGATGGTAAAACGGGTAAAGTATTTTGGAAACATAAAATAGGTAATACGCTCATCAACACCGTTGTGCCGATTAGTAAGACCGAAGTGCTCTTCACTAATGAAGATGGAACAGTGGGCATGCTGAAAATAAACAAACAGGTATATTCAAATAAAAAATAATAAGACATGGAAAAAGTAATTGATTGCTTCTTGCCTTTAACCGAAGGAAAAGAGATAAAAAAGACCGTTGAAAGTTTGACCGAGTCTGGTATCATTGACAAGATATACCTGTTAAAGTCTGCTCAACAAACGATACCAGAGGAATTGAAAGACTTCATGGTACTTAATATAGATAATCTGAAAAGTAGTGCAACAATGAAGACTATTGCTGGTCACAGCCAATCTTCATATACCTTATTATATATGAAAGAGCAATACCTAGCTATGGGACTCTATGCTTTAGAGAGAATGGTAAAGATAGCTGAAGACAGCTCGGCAGGTATGGTATATGCAGACCACTATCAAGTAACAGCAGATGGAAAGCAGTCGAAAGCTCCGGTTATCGATTATCAAAAAGGTAGCTTGCGCGACGACTTCGATTTCGGTTCGGTACTACTATTCAATACCAAATCTCTGCAAAAAGCCGCTTCGAAAATGGAAGCAGACTATAAAGCTGCAGGTTTCTATGACTTAAGATTGAAACTTGCCGAAGACCATGACTTAGTACATATCAATGAACTGCTATATTCTGAAGTAGAGACAGATAATAGGAAAAGTGGAGAAAAAATGTTCGATTACGTTGATCCAAGAAATAGAGCATCACAAATTGAAATGGAAAAAGCTTGCACCGAATATCTGAAAGAAGTTGGTGGATATTTAAAACCTGAATTTGCAAAAATAGAATTCGGGAAAGCTGATTTCAACAAAGAAGCATCAGTTATCATACCGGTCAGAAACCGTATCCGCACCATCAAAGATGCTATTAACAGTGCTTTATCTCAGAAAACGAAATTTGATTTTAACGTAATCATTATAGATAATCACTCTACCGATGGTACGACTGAAGCCATTGATGAAATAAAGGACAAACGAATTGTTCATATCATCCCCGAAAGAGATGATCTTGGTATTGGTGGATGTTGGAATATGGGAGTTAATGATGCCGCTTGTGGGAAATTTGCCGTACAGCTAGATAGTGATGATGTTTATTACGATGAAAATACACTTCAAAAAGTAGTAGATGCATTTTATGAACAGAATTGTGCAATGGTAGTAGGAACCTATATGCTAACAGATATAGAAAAGAATCCTATTCCTCCTGGAAAAATTGATCATGCAGAATGGACACCCGATAACGGCAGAAATAATGCTCTCCGCATCAATGGTTTCGGAGCACCAAGAGCTTTCTACACACCGGTGATCAGAGAAACAAAACTGCCGAATACCAGTTATGGAGAAGATTATGCTTTAGGACTCTATATATCTCGCACCTATCAAGTTGGTCGTTTGTATGATGTTCTGTATTGCTGCCGTCGCTGGGAAGACAATTCTGATGCAGCATTAAGTATCGAGAAAACAAATAGCAATAATTTGTATAAAGACCGTATCCGTACTTGGGAACTTCAAGCACGAATAGCTCAAAATAGAAAATAATGCAGACTGTAGATTCATTAATAGAAAATCAATTAAGCTCTTGGAGCACAGCTCGAGAGAACTATGTAGCGTTGAACGATGTGCGCATCAAAGATCTAAAAGTCGGGAATGTGACATACAAAATTCAGTTCAACCCTGCACGTATTCGTTCTTCGGCTGCCAAGGTTGACAAAGCCTCATTAAAAGCCAGAAAATGTTTTCTTTGCGGCGAAAACCGTCCTTCAGAACAAGAAATGATACCATTTAATGGTCATTATGAGATATTAGTGAATCCATTCCCCATTTTCCCAAGACATCTCACAATTTCTGAAAAGGCACATACTCCACAAAGAATATTAGGGCGGTTTGGAGATATGCTCGATTTGGCTGAATACTTAAGCGACTTTACTATTTTTTATAATGGTCCAAAGTGTGGGGCCTCAGCGCCAGACCACGCTCACTTTCAAGCAGGCAACAAGGGATTTATGCCAATCGAGCAAGAGTGGAAAAAAGATCGCAAAGAAATGATTGAAGATGATGGTGCCATACTATGGCACATAGGAATTGAGCCATGTCCTTGTTTGGTAATAGAAGCTTCAAATAAAGAGAAAGCAGAACAGATGTTCACTTCGTATTATGATTCGTTGGGACAGAATGAAGAAGAACCAATGATGAATATACTAGCAATGAAAGAGAATAGTAAATGGATTGTATTTCTCTTCCCAAGAAAGAAACATCGCCCAGATTGCTACTATGCAGAAGGTGAAAATAATCTATTGATAAGTCCTGCCTCTGTAGATATGGGAGGAGTTTTCATCGTTCCACAAGAAAAAGATTATAACAAAATAAAGGCAAGCGATATTGAACTAATACTCAATGAAGTCTGTCTATCAAAAGAAGAAGTACGACAATTAGAAAATAAAATTATAGAAAAATATGGAAGAGCCAATAATTAATGTAGGTATAGTTACTGAACAAAAAATTGACTTCATACTACTAAACACTTATAAGTTAGGTAAAGATGAGGTGAGTGGTGCACAATCTGTATCATTCAAAGAGAACAAAATTCTATGGAAAGGGGAACTCTATGATGAACTACTATTCACACCACGGTTCGCTGCATCAGACTCCTTTGAGCTATCGAATGTAACAATTGGTATCAAATTTCACTGGGAACGGAAAGAAAATCAACGATTTCTAGGCTCATTAAAAATAATAGTAGATGATGACAACAAGCTTACTGCTATCAACCAAATATCTATTGAAGATTATCTAACGAGTGTCATTTCTTCGGAGATGAGTGCAAATGCCTCGTTAGAATTATTGAAAGCACATGCCGTTATTTCTCGTAGTTGGGTCATGTCTAATATAGGACAAAAAGATTCTAATAAAACATCAGAAACCTATATTAAAACAGAAGATGGCTATATAAGATGGTACGACAGACAAGCTCATACAAAATTTGATGTTTGCGCCGACGACCATTGTCAAAGATATGAAGGAATTACAAAGATATCGACACCCGCTGTGAAACAAGCCATAGCAGGTACTTATGGCGAAGTATTGACTTATAACGGTGAGATTTGCGATGCTAGATTTTCTAAATGCTGCGGAGGAATATTCGAGCAATTCGAAAACTGCTGGGAGAAAAAGCATCTACCCTATCTTCATAAAAAACGCGATAGTTTGTCTGTGAACTGGGTTCCTAACTTAAAGCGCGAAGAAGATGCAAATAAATGGATACGTTCAACGCCAGAAGCATTTTGCAATACAAACTCTAAAGAGATTTTGGCACAAGTATTAAACAACTACGATCAAGAGACTAAAGACTTTTATCGTTGGAAAGTCAAATACTCTCAAGAAGAACTATCTACTATCATTAAAGATAAGTCTGGTATAGATTTCGGATATATCATAGATTTAATTCCTATAGAACGTGGGACATCCGGCAGACTTGTACGTCTGAAGATAGTAGGGACTAAAGAAACGATGACAATTGGTAAAGAGTTGGAAATACGCAGAATCCTTTCGCCTTCTCATCTTTACAGTTCGGCTTTTGTTGTCGACAAATATAATATCAACGCCGACAACATTCCCGAAAGTTTTGAATTGACAGGAGCCGGCTGGGGACACGGTGTAGGATTGTGTCAGATAGGTGCAGCAGTAATGGGCGCTAAAGGTTATACTTATAACGAGATACTCCATCATTATTTCAAAGGAGCAGAAATTGAAAAACTATATTAGCCATGGAAAATAAAAAAAGATCACCGTGGGCATGGATACCCACATTATACTTTGCAGAAGGTCTACCCTACGTTGCGGTGATGACAATATCTGTAATGATGTACAAACGACTCGGTATATCAAATACAGACATCGCACTATATACTGGATGGTTGTACTTACCATGGGTCATCAAACCATTTTGGAGTCCATTTGTAGATATTATAAAGTCTAAACGCTGGTGGATTCTTACCATGCAATGGATATTGGCTATTGGCTTGGCTGGTGTAGCATTCGCTATACCTACACCATTCTTCTTCCAGCTAACTCTTGCATTTTTCTGGCTCGTAGGCTTTACATCAGCTACTCACGATATTGCGGCCGACGGATTCTATATGCATGCTCTCGACGAACATGACCAATCACTCTATGTAGGTATCAGAAGCACATTCTATAGAGTAGCTACTCTTGTTGGTCAAGGTCTGCTAGTCATCATAGCCGGCCTTATAGAGACCAATTCGGGTTTAGCGCCTGCCAAACTTTCTGTCAATGCAGATCCTTCAATTGCTACGCCTGCTATTTCGATGACATCCACTGCAAACATTAATTCTGAAGCAGAGATGCAATTCATCTATACATCTCATCAATTAAACGTCGGTACTAAAGCCCCAAAAACAGTGGATATAACAGAAGAAGGTGTAACAAAAGCGATACCTTTCAGTGACTATTCAAAAATGATGCTCGATTCAGTCAAGAATATGAATGAGCAGAATGGTTTTGTACAAGCAACAGCCAAAGCAAATAATGGAGCTAATTCAAAATCCGGCAATGATGATAAAGGGGCTTTCTTCAATTGGTTGAAAAAGAATTTTGGCGAAGAATATAATGTCAGCAATCAAGCTGATAATATCGCTATTGTAGGCGTAAGATTGAACAAGAAGCCAGAAGCAGGCAAGACTATTGCTCTCATTGTTACCAATACCGGCGGCGATAAAAGCATTAAGCTTGAACAGAATAAACTCTCAACCCGTTTCGAATTTAATGATAAAAATTGGAATAAGACTGCATACTTATATTTTGAAATTGATCATAAGTTAACAGAAAAGGCCACGGCTACTTTTGAAGGTGCTTCTGGTAATATACCATTGGCATGGCTCGTTGCAATAGGTGTTCTTTCAATCTTCTTCTTCTTAGTAGCAATATATCACAGTTGGGCACTTCCGCGTCCAAAGAGCGATAGCGATAGAGAGAAGTTGACAGCATCACAAGTCTTTCACGACTTTTTCGGTACTTTCGGCTCATTCTTTACTAAGAAGCAGATTTGGGTAGCTATTCTCTTTATGTTGCTCTATAGACTACCAGAATCTCAACTTGTCAAGTTGATACAACCTTTCCTTGTTGACCCTGTTGATAAAGGAGGTCTAGGTTTGACTACAGGAGAAGTTGGCTTAGTATATGGTACTGTTGGTATTATCGGACTTACTATCGGTGGTATCATTGGTGGCATTGTAGCGGCCAAAGGGGGATTGAAAAAATGGTTGTGGCCTATGGCTTGGAGTATGTCTCTTACTTGTCTGACTTTTGTCTATCTGAGTTATTTCCAAGACCATTCTCTACTCACGGTCAACATCTGTGTTTTCATTGAGCAGTTCGGTTATGGTTTCGGCTTCACAGCCTATATGCTATACCTTATATATTTCTCTGAAGGAGAACATAAAACAGCTCATTATGCTATCTGTACAGGATTTATGGCACTAGGAATGATGCTGCCTGGAATGGCTGCCGGTTGGCTACAAGAAGCTATTGGCTACCGTCACTTCTTTGTTTGGACAATGATATGCTGCGCTGCAACGATTGGAGTTTGTGCATTCGTCAAGATAGATCCTTCATTCGGAAAGAAGATTGAATCTAATGAAAAATAACATCATAAGTTAATAACATGAAAAGAATAATATTGCTCATTGCCATCTTCTGTTTTAGCTTGTCTTTTAGCGTTCAAGCTCAAAAGGTTCGAGTAAAAACAGGCATCGAGGTACTAAAAGGACAAGACTTTAAATGCCTCGAAGGCAAACGTGTCGGTTTAGTTACCAATCCGTCTGGCGTTGATATTAATTTAAGGTCAGATATCGATATTCTACATGAAGCGTCTAATATCAAATTGGTTGCTCTCTTCGGCCCGGAGCATGGAGTAAGAGGCGATGCTCATGCCGGTGATGCTGTAGGAAACGATACTGATTCAGTAACCGGATTGCCAGTATATTCTCTTTATGGAAAGAACCGTAAGCCAAATAAAGAAATGCTGAAAGGGATTGATGTCCTAGTATATGATATCCAAGATATTGGATGCCGCTCTTTCACTTTTATCAGCACACTTGGTAATATTATGGAGGCCGCTGGTGAGAACAATATAGAAGTTGTAGTACTCGACCGTCCCAATCCAATAGGTGGATTGAAAATAGAAGGCAACATCACTGAAGATGATTGTATGTCATTTGTCAGCAATTTCAAGATACCTTATTTATATGGTATGACTTGTGGTGAACTGGCTTTGATGTTGAATGGTGAGCATATGCTCAAATCTCAATGCAAACTTACTGTAATCAAGATGAAAGGTTGGAAAAGGAAAATGCTTTATGAAGATACCGGATTGCCTTGGGTACTTGCATCTCCTCATATTCCACAACCAATTTCTGCAGAATTTTATCCAGTTTCTGGTATCGTAGGAGAATTTAATGGAATCTCAATCGGTGTTGGTTACACCCTACCTTTCCAATTATTTGCAGCACCTTGGATCAATGCAGCCGCATTGACCAACCGTCTTAATGCACTGCAATTACCGGGAGTTGCCTTTCGCCCCATCTATTTTACACCTTTCTATGCTGCCGGGAAAGGTCAGAAGATGCAGGGAGTACAAGTATATCTGAATGACTATAAGAAAGTCGCTCTATGCGAAATCCAATTTTACGTATTACAAGAGTTGGCTACCTTATATCCAGACCATAACTTGTTCTCTTCCGAATCATCATCAAGAATTGATATGTTCGACAAAGTATGTGGTTCAAAACAAATACGTTTGTTATTCAGCAAGAATCATCGTTGGTCGGACGCTAAAGCCTATTGGGATAAAGACGCAGACAGCTTTCGCTCATTATCGAAAAAATATTACCTATATAAATAAGCTACCATGAAAAGTGAAGAATCTAAATATAATCTATTCGTCAAGGATATACTACAATATATTCCTTCAGAACGAATATACACTGACGAACTTAGACGTTTGGCTTGGGGCACCGATGCAGGTTTTTATCGTCACATTCCCCAAGTCGTTATCCGTTCAAACGGAGAAAACGACATCGTTAATATATTAAAGATTGCTTCACTCTATCAATTGCCGGTTACATTCAGAGCAGCTGGTACCAGTCTATCCGGACAAGCTATTGGAGATTCTATTTTAGTTGTTGCCGGAAAGCATTGGGAGGAATATAGCATTTCTGAGAATCATGAACAGATAACAATGCAACCTGGCATTGTTGGACAGCATGTCAATCAGCTATTAGCTCCTTATGGTAGAAAATTTGCCCCGGATCCAGCTTCAGTGAACAGTGCCATGGTTGGTGGTATTGTTATGAACAACGCATCGGGAATGAGTTGCGGTACTCATGCCAATAGTGATAAAGAACTAATATCAGCACGAATGGTACTCTCCGATGGTACCATCCTCGATACAGGCAATGAAGAAAGCCGAAAGGCATTCGCTGAATCCCATCCCGATTTCATCAAACAGATAGAAACAATACGTGATGAAATACTTGCTGACAAAGAATTTGCCGAACGCATCAGATATAAATACTCTATAAAGAATGTAACAGGGCTGAATATTCGTCCTTTCATTGCATATTCTGATCCTTTCGATATCATTGCACATTTACTTGTTGGTTCTGAAGGCACATTAGCTTTTCTAAGCGAGGTAACAATGAAAACTGCTCCCATCTATCCATACAAAGCCAGTGCTCTGATCTATTTTGATGATATCAAAAAAGCAGCAGAAGCAGTCGTTGCCATCAAGAAGTTGCCTGTTACGGCAGCCGAACTACTCGACAAGAAATCGCTAGCATCAGTAAATGATACGACAGGCGAAGGATTGACAGCAGTACTAACAGAGACAGAAGCCTTGAGCGAAGAAGAACTTAAATCGAACATTGCAGAAATAGTAGAAGCTTTAAAACCTTATCAGACAGCAGTTCCTTTCCATTTTACAGATAATCCGGCCGAATATTCAAAATTCTGGGCAATCCGTTCAGGGATATTCCCCGCCGTAGGAGGAACAAGAAAGATAGGTACGACATGTATGATAGAAGATATTGCTTTTCATATAGAAGACTTACCGGAAGCTACTGCTCAGTTGGCAGATTTATTGGACAAACACGGATACAATGATTCTTGTATTTATGGACATGCTTTGGAAGGGAACTTCCACTTCATTATCAATCAGTCATTAGATACAGACGCAGAGGTCAAACGATATAAATCTCTTATCGATGACGTGGTCAAAATGGTTGTCGAGAAATATGATGGTTCATTAAAAGCAGAACATGGCACAGGACGCAACATGGCTCCGTTCGTCAAGTACGAATGGGGAGAAAAGGCTTATTCAATAATGATACGCATCAAGAAGTTATTCGATCCAGCTGGACTTATTAATCCAGGTGTTATCTTTAATGATGATCCCAACTGCTATTTGAAAAACTTCAAGCCACTGCCGGTTATGAGACCCGAAGGCGAACTCGACAGTGAATCGGAACAGATATATGCCAAACTCAATAAATGTATCGAATGCGGATTCTGCGAAGTAAATTGCTTAACTTGTGGTTTCTCACTTTCATCCCGTACTAGAATTGTTGTTCAGCGAGAAATAGCACGATTGAAAGAAACCGGCGAAGACAACGAAAGATTATCGACCTTACTACAACAATACAAATATCTCGGGAACCAGACTTGCGCAGGAGATGGACTTTGCTCAACATCTTGCCCAATGGGTATTAACATTGCTGATTTGACCCATGAAATTCGTAGGGCTTCTTTACCAACATCCAGCGAAGGATACAAAATGGGCAAATACGTAGCCAATCACTTTAGTGGCATCAAATCTATCATGAGAGTCGGACTGAATTGTGCTGATGGAGTACATGGAATAATTGGTACTGCTGGAATGAAAAGTATAGGGAATAGCGTTCATAATACTTTTAAGCTACCTCTTTGGACTCCTTCGATGCCGAAAGCATACAAAATACCAACTATTCATCAACACGAAGAAACATTAAAAGTGGTATACTTCCCAAGTTGTATCAATCAGGCAATGGGCTTGGCCTCAAAATCACCTGTCCGACGTCCACTAGTGGAAGAAACGGTCAATCTACTCCAAAAAGCTGGATACGAAGTGATATTCCCTCCAAAAATGGATAAGCTCTGTTGCGGAACAATTTGGGAAAGCAAAGGAATGCCGGACATTGCCGACCAAAAAACCACAGAACTAGAGAATGCACTGTGGGAAGCATCTAATAATGGTGAATATCCTGTTTTGTGTGACCAAAGTCCTTGTCTTCATAGAATGAAGAAGAAGATATCGAAAATGAAGCTTTATGAACCAGTAGAGTTTATACATACTTTTCTACTCGACAAACTGGAGTTCCATCAAATCAGTCGCTCTATTGCCATACATATTACCTGTTCTACCAGATTGATGAAAGTTGGTGATATGCTGATAGATTTGGCAAAGAGATGTTCATCTACAGTTTTGATTCCAGACGGAGTGGGCTGTTGTGGTTTTGCCGGTGACAAGGGATTCACTAATCCCGAAGTAAATGCCTACGCTCTAAGAAAACTTCGTCCACAAATAGAAAAAAATAAAGTCGAGATTGGTTATTCCAATAGTAGGACTTGCGAGATTGGTTTGGCAACAAACTCGGGGATTCCTTATATATCAATAATATATTTAGTCAACGAATGCACTGAACCTATAAATAAAAAAAACGAGATATAATTATAATAATATGGAAACAACTACTTCTAAAAAAAGACTTTTAGCCTTGGATGTGATGCGAGGCATAACCATTGCTGGTATGATTCTTGTGAATAATCCGGGTGGCGGAAAATCTTTCGCACCACTCGAACACGCCCAATGGATAGGCCTCACCCCTACCGATTTGGTTTTCCCTTTCTTTATGTTCATGATGGGTATCACAACTTACCTATCACTGAGTAAGTACCACTTTGAATTCTCAAAGAAAGCAGGATTGAAGATTTTCAAACGTGCAGCTCTTATTTGGCTCATCGGACTTGCCATTTCATGGATCTTCATGTTTACAGCTAGTTGGATGGCTCCCGAACATGCTTCAATGTCGTTCTTCGAACGTTTCGGAGTATCTTGCAACACACTCGACCATCTTCGCATCTTAGGAGTTATGCCACGTCTTGGCATCTGTTATGGTTTGTCGGCTATTGTCGCACTTACTATGAAGCATAAATATATTCCTTGGCTCATTGCAGTACTATTTATCGGATACTTCATCATATTAATTACCGGTAACGGTTTTGCCAATGACCATAGCAATATACTATATAGGTTTGATGCCGCAGTATTGGGACAAAATCACCTATACAAATGGGAGATTATTGACCCTGAGGGCATTTTGAGTACTATTCCTGCTCTAGGCCATGTCTTGATTGGTTTCATGGTAGGCAAGATAATGATGCAAGTGAAAGATATCAATGACAAAATAGAAAGGCTATTTATCATTGGTGCATTGCTCACTTTCACAGGTTTCTTATTGAGCTACGGATGCCCGCTTAGCAAAAAGATTTGGACACCTACTTTTGCCCTGACTACTTGCGGATTGGCATCTACCCTGTTAGCATTATTAATATGGTGCATCGACAAACGAGGATATGTCAATGGCGGTACACGTTTCTTCGAATCATTTGGTGTGAATCCTCTATTCCTGTATGTATTGGCCGACATCCTTATTTTACCTTTTGGCACATTCCATATATTTGGTGGAGAGTTCAAGACCATACAAACAGCACTTTATCATTTTGGTTTGGAACCATTATTTGGTCCCGAAGGAGGTTCTTTGGCCTACGCCTTACTATTTGTAGCCATCAACTGGTGCATCGGACATATTTTGTACAAAAAGAAAATATATATTAAATTATGATACTATTAGCAGACAGTGGCTCCACAAAGACCGATTGGAGTTTATTAAAAAACGGCAAGTTGGTACAGAAGATATCAACAAAAGGTACTAACCCTTTCTTTCAATCTCAAGAAGATATTCGTAACGAAATCAAACATTCTTTGATTCCGCAGTTACCTTCCGAGAATGTCGACGAACTCTATTTCTATGGCGCAGGATGTGCCTTTCCTGACAAGATAGCAATAGTGAAAGACGCAATCGGAGAGTTTGTAAAAGTGAGTGGAAAGTTCGAAGTCAACAGCGACATGCTCGCTGCGGCAAGAGGACTTTGTGGTCACAGGCCAGGTATAGCCTGTATCATCGGCACCGGTTCTAATTCTTGTCTTTATGATGGCTGTGATATTATCGATAATGTCTCGCCGTTAGGATTCATCTTAGGAGATGAGGGAAGTGGTGCAGTATTGGGCAAAATACTAGTAGGCAACATCTTTAAAAATCAGTTGTCTACAGAATTGCAGAAAAGATTCTTCATTCAATTTCCAATGACTCGTGCCGAGATTATCGACAGAGTATATTGCAAGCCTTTCCCGAATCGCTTCTTGGCAAGCCTATCAACATTCTACGAAGAGAACATCAGTGACCCGTCTATCCGAGCAATTTTGGTGGATAGTTTCAAGTCTTTCCTCAAACGAAATGTGATGCAGTACGAAGGGCATGAACAATATCCAATCAACTTTATTGGCTCTATTGCCTATTTCTTCAAAGAACAAGTCGAAGAAGCATGCAAAGAAATGAATATGACCTTGGGAACAGTTGAAAGAAGTCCTATGGAAGGATTAATTCAATATCACTTAGATAAAAAATAATTTCATAAGAACTATGGCATTTATTAAAATATCAGAGCAATCTTCACTTTACAATGATCTCGAGAAGAAATCTGTAAGAGAACTATTGGAAGATATCAATACAGAAGACCAGAAAGTTGCTTTGGCTGTAAAAGAATCTATTCCGCAAATAGAGAAATTAGTATTGGGAATCATTCCTAGAATGAAAAAAGGTGGACGTATATTTTATCTTGGAGCAGGCACAAGCGGCCGTTTAGGCGTTCTCGACGCTTCAGAAATTCCACCAACTTTCGGAATGCCACCAACACTAGTCATCGGACTTATTGCCGGAGGCGATACAGCACTACGCAACCCTGTTGAAAATGCAGAAGACGATGAAAATAAAGGATGGCAAGAATTGCTGGAGCATCATATAGACAATAAAGATACTGTTATTGGTATTGCTGCTTCTGGAACAACACCCTACGTCATCGGTGCTCTGCGTACAGCCAGAGAACATGGTATTCTGACCGGATGTATCACTAGCAATCCCGATAGTCCAATGGCTGCCGAGGCTGATATTCCAATAGAAATGATTGTCGGTCCGGAGTTCGTAACCGGCAGTTCTCGAATGAAATCGGGTACCGGACAGAAAATGATTCTCAACATGATTACTACTTCTGTGATGATTCGTCTAGGCAGAGTAAAAGGGAATAAAATGATTAATATGCAACTCACCAATAAGAAACTTGTCGATCGCGGAACAAGAATGATAGTTGATGAGCTTGGTATTGATTATGGCAAAGCCCGTACTTTACTCATGCTACACGGCTCGGTAAAAGATGCCATTGATAACTATAGAGGAGACATTAAATAAGAAAAAAGAATAATATGAAGAAAATTAGCCTGTTATTATTGTCACTATTTGCAATGTCGCAAATTAGTGCTCAGCAATTGCAACGGGTATCACCCGCTTCTGTAGGATTGGACGCTTCTCGTCTGGCAAATGCCGATTCGGCAATTATTAAAGCTATTCGCCACAAAGACATACCGGGAGCAGTTCTTGCCGTAGTGCGCCATGGCAAGATGGCTTGGCTCAAAGCATACGGAAATAAAGAAATCTATCCTAAGACTATACCGATGACCACCAACACGGTATTCGATATGGCTTCTTGCAGCAAATCTATGTCGACCGCTGTATCGGCAATGATTCTGATAGAAAGAGGACAACTCAGGCTAATGGATAGAGTCAATCATTATATTCCAGGGTTCAAAGGATGGTCAAATGGCAAGAACGATACCACTGATATAAGAATTGTTGATATCATGACTCACACCTCTGGCCTGCCACCTTATGCTCCAGTCGACTCGGTAAAACGTAAATATGGTTCGCCCAATAGAGATGGATTGATTGATTATATCGCCCACTGCAAAAGGGATTTCAAACCCGAAACGGATTTTCAATACAGCTGCCTCAACTATATTACTTTGCAACGCGTCATCGAGACCATCTCCGGACAGAACTTACGTGACTTTGCCAAGAAGAATATATTTGATGTACTAGGTATGAATCATACGGACTATAATCCGAACAGCAGACTTTGCGAACTATGCGCACCAACCGAGAAACAGCCCGACGGTTCTGTTCTTCAAGGTGTGGTTCACGATCCTTTGGCAAGAATAATGAATGGAGGTATCTCGGGTAATGCCGGAGTTTTCACCTCTGCCGACGATGTCGCACTATTGGTCGCAGCATTTCAAAATGGAGGAGAATGGAACGGTCACCGTATTCTTAGTCCGCTCGGCGTGAAAGCAATGCGCACGGTGCCTCGTTGCGTAGCTCAGTTCGGAAGAACACTCGGTTGGGATATCTTCTCACCGTATGCATCGAACAATGGAGATTTGCTCGGCCCAAATACTTACGGCCACACTGGTTACACCGGAACATCTATTGTGATAGATCCCGACAATGATATTGCCATCATATTTCTTACAAATAGAGCTCATCCTTACGACGGAGGAGAATGTGTGCAGCTGCGCTCGCTGGTATCGAATGCTGTAGCAGCTTCTATTATACCTGATTTGAAAAAAGTTAAATGAAGAAACACTTTTTCTTAATAATGATAGTATTCTGTTGCGTCCTGGCTAGTAGTTGGGCGCAACAGAATAAATCTTTAAAGTCGATGCATAGCCTTCACTACGACCAAAGAGTCGCTTATTTTGATAGTCTCCCCCCTATCCGACACTCGGATATCGTAATGCTTGGCAACAGTCTTACCGAGTTTGGCGGCAATTGGAATCTCCGTCTGACAGGAAAAGAGAAGGGACATTTTATAAATCGAGGTATTATCGGAGATGATGCGATGGGTATGTACGACCGACTTTATCAAATTATTCCCGGACGTCCCAAAGCCATCATTCTCATGGCCGGAGTAAACGATATATCACACAACCTATCGGCAGACAGCGTTGCGATATTGGTCACTAAACTGGTAGATAAGATACAAAAGGAACTTCCCAAGACTAAACTCTACCTTCAAAGTCTGCTTCCCATCAACGAATCTACTCACAGATGGAAAACTATGGAAGGGAAGACAGAAACTGTAGTAGCTGTCAATGACCGCCTGCGCCAACTGGCAATATCGAGAAACGTTCCATTTATCGAATTATTTTCCTATTTTGTGATTCCCGATACCCACATCATGCGCCGCGAACTTACGGTAGACGGATTACATCTCACTCCTAGCGGATACGATATTTGGAGTGGAATACTAAAGAAAAAACTTCATCTATAGTTTATACTATTCGGGCAACTCATCTCTACTATTTCTGAGAAATCAATAAATAGACTGTTTCGAACGGCCGTCAGACATCAAAAGATCTGGTGGCCGATTATAGATATAAAATCTATGATAACATGAACAAAACTTTCATTCTTCATGAAGAGAAAGTGAAATGATAAAGACAAGTTCTTTAAATCAAGCTTTAGTTTTTTAAAATAAAGCTTGTATTTATTAAAACAAAGCCTTTATTTATTAAAATACAAGCTTAATTCTTAGAAGTGTTCAAGAAGAGATGAAGTTTTCTGTTATATAGGATAGTTTTATAATGCATTATCACAAGAAAAAAGGAATAAAAGTGATTAAATTATAGAAGTATTATTCATAAATTTCAAATTATAGACTGATTTTTCATCTTTTCGATGCCGTTTAACGTGATTTTATAGTAAATTATTGAATTTAATAAAAAAGAACTTTTAAATTTGTACTTTCTAAAAGTAGACTAACCTAAAATGGCAGAAGATTCTCAATATTTAATTGACATAGATAAAGTACTTCGAGAGAAAGCCCCCAACAAGCATTTCCCCAAATTGCTTATATCCTATCTTAAACGTATTGCCCATCAAGAGGAAATCAATAGAGACTTTCTACGGAAGGATGGCGATGCTATGGGAGTCGATTTTGTTGATAAGGCATTAAACTACCTCGATGTGAAAGTCAAAGTTAGGAATGCTGAGAATCTACCAAAAGACAGACTTTGCACATTCGTTTCAAACCATCCGCTAGGTGCTCAGGACGGATTAATATTGGCATCTGTATTAGGAAAAGCTTATCAAGAAAACATTAAGTTTTTGGTAAACGACCTACTGATGGTATTGCACGGCATGACACCTTTTTTCATCCCAATCAATAAGACAGGCAAACAATCCAAAGACTTTCCTAGAATGGTAGAAGCGAGCTTCGCATCAGATAGTCAGGTGGTGATGTTCCCCGCTGGATTATGCTCACGCCGTCACAACGGGATGATAAGAGATATTGAGTGGAAGAAAACTTTTATAGGAAAGAGCGTAGAGACTCATCGCGATGTTGTTCCTATTCACTTCAACGGACGAAATTCGAACTTCTTCTATAACCTGTCGAATCTCTGCAAAATGCTCGGTATCAAAGTTAATATTGCTATGATGTATTTGGTAGACGAATGTTTTAAGAATAGACATAAAACATTCGAAATCACCATCGGCAAGCCAATTCCCTGGCAAACATTCGACAACTCAAAATCACCGAAAGAATGGGCTGCCTATGTAAGAGACATCGTATATAAAATGGAATCGTAATTTTTTGAAATATCATAATGGAAGATATTATTAAACCAGTAGACAAAGAGCTGTTAAGAGCTGAATTAACAGAAGACAAACGGCTCAGAATGACCAACAAAAGTAATAATCAGATTTATATTATTACTTATCAAAACGCCCCGAATGTAATGAGAGAAATAGGGCGTTTGAGAGAAATTGCCTTTCGAGCTGCTGGTGGCGGTACCGGAAAGTCTATGGATATCGACGAATACGATACGATGGATGACCCATACAAACAACTGATTGTCTGGGATCCGGAAGAAGAAAAGATTCTTGGAGGATATCGCTATATTCTGGGCACAGATGTAAGATTTGATAATGATGGGAAACCTATTTTGGCTACTGCCCACATGTTCAACTTCTCGAAAGATTTTCTTGACAACTATCTTCCTACAACAATAGAGTTGGCGCGTTCTTTCGTGACACTCGAATATCAGTCGACACGACTTGGAAGCAAAGGTCTGTTTGCACTCGACAACCTTTGGGACGGACTTGGTGCACTCACCGTTATCATGCCTAAAGTGAAATATTTCTTTGGCAAAGTCACTATGTATCCTAGCTATATCCGCCAAGGACGTGATATGATTCTTTATTTTCTGAAAAAGCACTTTGGTGATAAAGACAATCTTATCACCCCGATGAAACCTTTGCAGATAGAGACTGATAAAGACGAACTGGCAAAACTATTCAATAAAGACTCTTTCAAAGAAGACTATAAAATTCTGAATGCGCAAATAAGGAAGTTAGGATATAATATTCCTCCATTGGTCAATGCCTATATGGGACTCAGCCCAACGATGAGGATGTTTGGTACAGCTATCAACTATGGATTTGGAGATGTAGAAGAAACAGGTATTCTGATTGCTGTAGATGAGATACTCGAACAGAAAAGAATGCGACACATTGAATCTTTTGTGAAAAATAATCCTTCTACATTCAGACCGACATCAGGTGCTAATAAAGTTATCACAAAACAATTTGAATAGCCGTTCAGCTAATTTAACGACAAATGTAATGCTTTATGTATTAAAATGCCTAATTTCGCCTTCTAAATAATTTAAGGCAAATGAACGTTCAAATTATCAATAAATCAAAACATCCACTACCCGAATATGCTACAAAACTTTCGGCGGGAATGGATGTTCGCGCCAATTTATCGGAAGCCAAGACATTACTTCCACTAGAAAGAGCTTTAATACCAACAGGACTGTTTATGGCTATTCCAGAGGGATACGAAGCTCAGGTGAGGCCACGTAGCGGCTTGGCCATCAAAAAGGGAATAACAGTATTGAACTCTCCTGGTACTATCGATGCCGACTATCGCGGAGAACTCTGTATCATTCTGATTAATCTATCCAATGAGCCCTTCGTAATTGAAGACGGAGAGCGAATTGCACAAATCATATTTGCTCGTTGTGAGCAAGCCACATGGCTACCTACTGACACTTTGGAAGAGACAGAAAGAGGTGCAGGTGGATTTGGCCACACAGGAGCTAAATAAATGAATAAAGGATATCGACATATTACATTGACTAAATCGCTTGCTATTGTATGTGCTCTTTGGCTGACTGGAGTTCTATTATTTTCATGTCAATCTAAACGTGCCACAACATCAGCCAGACAACAACTGGTAAGCGCACCAACCGACACTTTGACGGCTGCAGAACAACGTAAGTTCGATTATTTCTATTTGGAATCTATCAAACTTAAAGGAGAAAAGAAATATTCTGCAGCTTTCGACATGTTGCAGCATTGTGTTGCTATCAATCCGCGGGCAGCTGAAGTTCAATTTGAGTTGGGGCAATATTACCTTACACTTCAACAAACAGCAAAAAGTCTTGCGGCTTTCAAAACAGCCACCGACGCTGCTCCACAGAATTATTGGTATAATCAGGCATTGGCAACTCTCTACATGCAGCAAGACGATAGCGTTAATGCTGCCAAGACTTTTGAACTGATGACTCAACGCTTTCCTAATCGTAAAGATCCTCTTCTTAGTTTGCTCAATTTATATGGGCAAGGTTCTGATTACACTAAAATGATTGAAACGCTCAATCGGCTTGAGAAGATTATGGGAAAGAATGAACAAATCAGCATGGAAAAGTTCAAAATTTATGTGCAAGCCAACGAAAATGAGAAAGCGCTCAACGAGGTAGAAAGTCTGACGAAACAATATCCTACTGATAATCGCTACAAAGTACTCCTTGCCGACGCCTATATGCAGAACAATAAAAAAGACGAGGCGTATACCTTATATAATAAGGTGTTGAAAGAAGAACCGGACAACTCGATGGCATTGTATTCTTTGGCCAATTATTATAAATCAACCAACCAAAAAGATTTATACGAAAAGCAGCTCAATCTTTTTCTATTGGACAAGAAAGTAGCATCAGAAGCCAAAATTGATGTGATGAAAGAACTCATCAGTCAATACGAAAGCGAAGGTAAAGATAGTACTCTAATTATCAAACTTTTCAATCAGATCATAAAGGAAGATTCAGAAGATGTGCAGATGCCAATGCTTTATGCCAACTACTTGATAGCAAAAGGCATGAACACTCAAGCTCTGCCGATACTCGAACATATTGTCGCTCTCGACCCGTCGAACGTAGCGGCTCGATTGATGTTGCTGAACGATGCCATCAAGAAAGAGGATTATAAAGCAGTGATCAAAATTTGCGAACCGGGTATAGAAGCGACTCCTGATGCTCTTGAACTGTATTTTTATCTTGCTATAGCCTACAATCAGGCTGGCAGAGAAGACGACGCCATCAATGTGAGCAAGAAAGCCTTAACTCATGTCAATAGCGAAAGTAAGAAAGAAATCGTTTCTGACTTTTACGCATTGATGGGCGACGTATATTATTCAAAGACATTGAAAAAAGAAGCATACGCCGCTTACGATTCTGCTCTAGTCTATAACGCCGACAACATCAGTGCGCTCAACAACTACGCTTATTATCTGTCTGAAGAACATGCTCAACTTGATAAAGCCGAAGAGATGAGTTATAAGACAGTAAAGGCAGAACCCAATAATTCGACATTTCTCGATACTTACGCCTGGATTCTATTCATTAAAAGCAAATACACCCAAGCATTGATATATATCGATAATGCGATGAAGAATGGCGGGAGCAGCAGTGATGTCGTTACAGAACATTGTGGTGATATTCACGCTCAGACAGGTGATATTGAAGGGGCTTTGAAATACTGGCGTAAGGCAGTGAGTATGGGAAGTAAATCAAAAACCATTATACGTAAAATATCAAAGAAAAAATACATAGCAGAATGAAAACGAATAAATTATTTTATATAATCTGTCTGACAATCGGATTGATTTTCAGTAACAGTATGAGTATGCTGGCAGCTAAGCCTGTTGTCAAGCATCATATTGCAAAAAATGATTCTATTATTACAGCGAAGGATAGTTGTGCTATCGATAGTATGGACTATAAATACTTATCTTCAAAAGTCCATCTAGTACTTCCTTCAAACATGTTGGGCATTTCATTGAAAGGAACAATGAAAATGGTAAGGAATGAAAGAATGCAACTTTCTATCGTTATGCCAATCTTCGGCACCGAACTGGTGAAACTAGATATCACGCCAACAGAGATGCTGCTCATCGATCGACATGACAAAATGTATGTCCAATCTAATAAGCAGGAAATGATGAAATATTTACCCAAAGGTTCAGATTATTCTCAACTAGAGCAACTACTCATCAGTGCATCTAAACCTGGTGGACGCTCGGAAGTATCGGGAAGCGACTTCGGATTGAAATCATTTAAAGATGCGAAAGTCCAACTCTACGACTTCTCAACAGAACAAATTGAGCTGCAACCTTCTGTTGCACCCACTAAATATAAAAAGGTCACATTAGATGAATTTGTAAAAGCATTGAAAGGATTGCAATGAGACGTTCTCTTATCATAATTTACTGTTTATTTGTCGCAGTTGTTTTATCGGCACAGACTCCACTTATATCTAATCTGCAGAAGAAGCATAAAAGCATCCAGAAGCAAATTGCTGCCACAGAAGAGATGCTGAAATCTACGAAAAAAGATGTACGGGGGCAACTTCATCATCTCCAAGCATTGAATGGTCAGATAGAAGAAAGGAAAAGATTTATCGAAACCATCAATGGAGATGTCAAACATATCGAGGGAGAAGTATCTACACTTTCTTCTCGGCTTGATATTATGCAACGCGATTTGGATGCAAGAAAGATGAAATATCTGGCATCGGTAAATTATGTTTATCGCAACAAGACGATACAAGAGAAACTCATGTTCATTTTCTCGGCCAAATCTCTGTCTCAAATGTATCGGAGACTCCGTTATGTCAAAGAGTATGCTACTTACCAGCGTCTCCAAGGTGAAGATATCATGAGACGACAAGCAATAGTGACGGGAAAACGCCACCAATTGGTACAAGTAAAACAAGTCAAAGTAGGTATCGCTAAAGAAGGCGAGAACGAAAAGAGTATTTTAGAGAAGAAAGAACAGCAGAAGAGACAAGTAGTAAGTGAACTACAAAAGAAACAACAAAGCCTGCAAGGTATTATCAGTAAGAAACGCAGAGAAGCCAATCAATTGAATTCTAGAATCGACCGTTTGATTTCGATGGAAATAGAGAAGGCTCGTAAGCGTGCTGAAGAAGAAGCTCGCAGAAAGAGGATTGCCGAAGAAAAACGTTTGGCAGCTATTGCTGCACAAAGAAAAGCTGAAGCTCTTGCCGCCCAAAAAGCTGAAGAAGAAAGAAGAAAAGCCGAACTGGCAGCTGCCAATGCGACAAAGAGTTCTTCGTCGAGCAAAAAAGCTTAGGCCAGAAAAGCAGAACCTAAGAGAACATACGTAGCTCCTGCTCCTCAACCAGTAAGAGAAGAGCCAACACCATCAATTAGTTCTGTTGATAGACAACTTTCGAATAACTTTGTTGGCAATCGAGGCAGACTTCCTATGCCAATGACAGGAAGCTGTATGGTAATAAGCCACTATGGTCAATATGCTGTAGAAGGAATGAATAACGTCAAGTTGGACAATAAAGGTATCGATATACAAGGACATCCTGGAGCCAATGCGAGAGCAGTCTTCAATGGTGAAGTATCTGCCGTATTCCCAATGTATGGATTATTTAATGTATTAATCAGGCATGGAGACTATATTACTGTCTATTGTAACTTATCTTCTGTATCTGTCAGACAAGGACAGCAAGTCAGCACACGACAGATAATTGGCAAAGTATTCTCTGATACCTCGGATGGTGGAAGAACAGTACTCCACTTCCAATTAAGAAAGGAACGCGAGAAACTTAATCCGGAATCATGGTTGGGACGTTAAAGTCTCAACCCATCAAGCAGACTATAATATAAAGGTAATGCTTCTTCTATCTCTCGCAGCATGATGAACTCATCGGCTGTATGAGAGCGAGAAGATTTACCAGGTCCCATTTTCAAAGAAGGGAATGCCATTAGTGCTTGGTCTGACAATGTAGGTGATCCAAATGGTTTTAAACCATTAGCGACAGCTCTTTCTACAAACGGATGATGCAAATCTATAAATGAAGAGTTCAATCTGAAGGAATGTGCATTGACTTCACTTTTCAGATGGCTTTTGATTTCTTCGAACAAGTCTTTGTTAGAATACAACTCGTTACTTCTCACATCAACCGTCATCACACAACGGTCGGGAATAACATTATGCTGTGTACCGGCTTGAATCATTGTCAACGTCATTTTTACAGGCCCCAACATAGAAGAGACCTTTTCAAACTGATGAGTTCTAATCCAATTGATATCATCAAGTGCTTCATAAATAGCGTTAATACCTTCATTTCGTGCCGCATGTCCCGATTTACCTTTAGAAATCACATCCAACACCATCAATCCACGCTCAGCCACTGCAGGTTGCATTTCAGTAGGCTCGCCAACCAATGCAAAAGATATAGGAGGCAGATTTTCTAAAACATCCGAAACACCTTGCCCCCCAGAGACTTCTTCTTCACTACTAGCAAGAAAGATAAGATTGTATTGCTGACTGGTCTTGCAAAGTGCAAGAAAGACATGCAAAAGACTTACCAAACTAGCGCCGGCATCATTACTACCCAAGCCAAACAATTTACCATTAATCTCTTCGGCCTTGAACGGATCTTTCATCCATCGAGTAGTAGGCTTTACAGTATCGATATGAGAATTTAACAGTATTGTCTTTTTCTTTAAATCGAAAGCCGGCGAAAGGCACCATATATTATTACCCTTTCGTCCCACTTCCATACCCACATTTTCCAGATATTGCTGCAAATAATCTGCCGCCTTCTCTTCTTCGCGACTTACAGAAGGTATCTGAATCAACGATTTGAGAAGGCCCACAGCTGCTAAATAATCAGATTTATCCATTATCTTTTCGATTAGTTTTTCACAAAAATACGAATAAAGTTGTATTGTTCACAAAATTAAAGGTAACTTTGCACCAAAATTCAAGAGATTAAAATAATGAATGAACATCATCTAGCGATTTTAATTCATCGCCAAGCAGCTAAGTATGGTGACAAAAAGGCATTATACTATAGGGATTATGATCTTTCGCAATGGATTCCGATAACCTGGAATCAATTTTCTGAAAAGGTAAAAAAAGCAGCCAACGCTTTAGTTGAATTAGGAATTAAAGAATGTGAGAATATAGGAGTGTTCTCTCAAAACAAGCCGGAATGTTTATATACCAACTTCGGAGCATACGCTAATAGAGTAGTAACAATTCCACTCTATGCAACAAGCTCGTCTTCTCAAGTCCAATACATCGTCAACGATGCACAAATAAGATACCTGTTTATTGGCGAGCAGTTTCAATATGATGCTGCCTTTTCGGTATTTGGACTTTGTGGATCACTACAGCAGCTCATTCTGTTCGACCCTAAGATAAAGAAAGATCCCCGCGACCATTCTTCTATTTATTATGATGAGTTCATGGCGAAAGGCGAAAACCTTCCACATGAAAAAGAAATCAAAGAACGAATATCACGAGCTTCGGATGACGACCTTGCAGATATTCTCTATACTTCGGGCACTACAGGAGAGCCGAAGGGAGTAATGCTTCATGTCTCCAACTATTTGGAAGCATTCCGCATCCATGATATCCGTCTTACTTCATTTACCGACAAAGATACTTCACTCAATTTCCTTCCTCTGACCCATGTATTTGAAAGAGGATGGGTTTATCTCTGTATTCATAAAGGAGTAACCAACTATATCAACTTAAAACCCGCCGATGTACAGAATTCTTTGAAAGAAGTACGTCCGACATTGATGTGCAGCGTACCTCGCTTCTGGGAAAAAGTATATATCGGAGTACAAGAAAAGATTGCCAACGAAAAAGGTATTGCCAAAGCAATGATGCTTGATGCTATCAAAACAGGTCATACCTATAATATAGATTATATCAGAGCAGGAAAGAAGCCGCCCTTCATGCTCGAGATGAAATATCGTTTCTACGAAAAGACCGTTATCCATCTGTTGAAGAAGACTATCGGTATAGAAAACGGTAATTTCTTTCCAACAGCAGGTGCCGCAGTGAGCGATACAGTTTGCGAATTTGTTCATTCGGTTGGAATAGATATGATTGTTGGCTATGGTCTGACAGAATCAATGGCTACCGTATCCTGTGAATGGAAAACTAATTATGAAATAGGTTCTGTTGGAATACCGATGCCTGGCGTAGAAGTCAAAATTGGTGAGAACAATGAAATTCTTTTGCGTGGTAAGACCATAACGAAAGGATATTATAAGAAAGCAGAATCAACTGCTGCAGCAATTGATGCAGAAGGATGGTTCCATACCGGTGACGCCGGATATCTGAAAGATGAACATCTGTATCTCACTGAGCGTATCAAAGACCTATTTAAAACATCCAACGGAAAATATATTGTTCCTCAAGCATTGGAGTCACAAC
>DAIUBN010000003.1:0-5547 GCA_036846645.1 Bacteroidaceae bacterium
CTGTTTCTATCGAACCCCAATGCTATTTTGTAGAGGCATTGGCCATAGACTTCTTTAAAATAGATTGTATGGTGCCTAGAGGAAGCAGTCCCGAGACCTACGATCCAAATCCAAAGCAACTTGTCAATCTCGAAAAGAGCGCCATCTATCTGCGCATCGGCTATATAGGATACGAACAGCAATGGATTGACAAGCTCGTTTCGAATGCCCCACATATCGAGATATTCGATATCTCTAAAGGTATCGACTTAATCACCGAACCCGGTGTTGACAGACCGATAGACCATAATATGAGCAAGATTGAGCCTCATCTATGGTGCTCTCCAAAGAATGCATATATCATTGCCAAGAACACACTCGACATACTTACTTCGTTTGATAGAAAACATGATAAGATATATCAGGCACGATACGATTCTTTGTATAAAGAGATAAATAAAGTAGATGCCGATATTCGCCATGAACTATCCAAACCGGGCACCGATAAGGCATTTGCTATTTATCATCCTTCACTCTCCTATTTTGCAAGAGACTATGGACTCACCCAGATAGCCATAGAAGATCATGGTAAAGAACCATCGCCAGCCGAACTGAAAGATATTATTGTGCGTTGCAAAGCTGCCGGTGTACATACTATCTTTATCCAACCAGAGTTTGACAAGCACAATGCACAAATCATCGCCAATCAGATTGGTGCCAAGATTGTTTCTATCAACCCTCTCAACAAAGACTGGAGCAATGAAATGATAGCTATTGCCAAACAACTAAGCCACACTAAATAATAATTCTACTCCATCAATATGAGCGACAATCAATCCACCATCATATCTATCAGCAATCTATCGGCAGGATACGAACAACGCAACGTGCTCCACGATGTGAATCTTAATGTCTATAAGAATGATTTCTTAGGCATCATAGGACCTAATGGAGGTGGCAAAACGACATTGATAAAATGTATTCTTGGATTGATGAAACCTAAGAGTGGCGAGATAAGATTCTTTCACGACGGAGAAGAGGTCAATCACATCTCGATGGGCTATCTGCCCCAATACAATGCTATCGACAAGAAGTTTCCTATATCGGTAGAAGAAGTCATTCTTTCGGGATTGAACATCAAGAAGTCGCTCATCGGCAAATTCAGCAACGAACAGAAACAAAAGGTGCAGGAAGTGATTGCCAGAATGGGACTCGACGGACTAGGTAAACGGGCAATAGGACAACTCAGCGGTGGACAATTGCAAAGAGCTTTGTTAGGCAGAGCACTGGTGTCAGACCCTGAAGTAGTGATTCTCGATGAACCAAGTACCTATATTGATAAACGTTTCGAAATGGCACTCTACAAAATTCTCGATGACATCAACAGCAAATGCGCTATTATTATGGTGAGCCACGATATCGGTACGATAATACAACAAGTGAAATCGGTGGCCTGTGTCAATGAGACACTCGACTATCATGCCGATTCGGAAGTCGATGCCGACTGGCTAGACAAGAATCTCAACTGCCCTATCGGACTGCTGGGACATGGCGATTTGCCACATCGAATACTAGGACATCACCACCACCACGAATAGTTTATATCTTCCATCGCAACTGAAATTTCAAATCGGTGCGTTGGTTACTGTTTATCTGATCGGCCCCGCTCCCTATCTTGTCTTGATGATGATACCTGGTGTGTCCGCAATGAGCGATAAACAATAAACGACTACCTAACTTATATTGAAGACGGGCCGATAAATGCACTCCCGTACCTTGAAAAGAAGGAAAATAGGCAGTATAGAGAAGCGAACGTTCGGCAATATAAACCTTGGTATCGTAACTGTCAACATTGAAATAAGTGCCTTGCAATATTACTTGCAAACATTTGTTTTGAGGTGTATAAGCAATAGATTGAGTCAACTGATAACCCCTTTCTTTATCGAAACCCTGTTGGCCGAACAATTTATAATCTACGATAGTACAGAAACGGAAAACAGCAGTTGGATAATAAAACAATCTATAGCGAATAGCTTGTTGATAAGTTGGTCTGATATCCTTTCCATCGCTGCCCGAAACATCTCTTTCTTTCTGTTTATAACGACAATACACATCCATCTGCAATGTTTTAGAAGCCATATACGTTGTTCTTAATATAATGTCGATGGCTTTCGATGGTTTGCTTACCCGATAGCGCCACCAAGGAAAAGAAATTAAATCGACAGCGGCAAAACACGATATTTTTCTTGCCGGTACCATATCGAGAGCCACAAACCAACCATTTTCATTTTGAACAGACGAACCTTCGGAAATGGTATTTGCAAAATAAGCCCAATAATTGTGAGCATAGTATCGATGCAAAAGCATCACGTTATATCCTGCAAAAGGAGTATATTGAATTCTATTCAATGCAGCAACTCCTTTGCTACCTGTCGCCTCCTCGCCCACAATAGAAAGACGTCGATAACGGTAAGAATAATCTACCGACAGATTATAAAAGTCTTGTCCACATTGTTGATAACTATTATATTTCCGAATAGTAGGCATGTATGGTTTACTGAAACGATAATAAATGCCCGTAACACCTATTTGGCTATTATCTCTCAGGTAATTGATATTTGCTCCTGTCAGTAGCAGACCGAAGTCATTGCGATCTTCTACTTCCTTGGTAGTGCGATGGAGTCCCGAAGAGTGAATAGAAGTAAGAGTACCATTTTTAATGGTTCCATCCAACGTGCGATAAGATAGAAAGGTAGACAGCTCCCATCGCTTACTCAACGACATCGTAGCAGCTACTCCACGAAAGAAATTCACTTCGTCGGTAGATGAATGTTTGCGGATACTATTACCACGTCTCACAAGACTGGTGATATAGGCTGTTTTGCCCAACAAGAAATTGTTACTAACAACCAAGCCTTGTCCAAAACTCAGCTTGTAGTCACCCAAAGCCAATGTTTTAAAGATACCAACATCTTTTATTAACAGGTGTGCAGAATAAGAATCGTAGCCTTTACTGTTGTATGAAGCAAAGAAAACTTCACCTTTATCTTTCTCTGCCGACACTCCAGCATACACCTTATCCCTATATCGATACGAATATTTCAAAGAATGATAGAAAGGCATACCCATATACTTATTGTCATACCCTGCAGAACGATACAAAGGAACATCCAAACGAGTGATGACTTCGTGCCTACCCTTTGCCAACAACTCCTTGAAAGAAGGAAACGGTGGCTTTTTAATAATAGATTGAGCTATAAAGAAATGCTGCATATAACGTATGGTCTGCCAATCCATATCTCTTACCAATTGCAGTTCGTAGATGGTTTTCATTTCGCCATGCACATAAAGATAAGCCAAAATATTCTCTATCTGCACATCCGAAAGAAAAGGAAACTGTTGCAACAACTCTTTAGTACAAGTATTAATATTGATAGGTTCGGTAAAACGTTCGTGAAGTTCGATTATCTCATCATCGTAATTTCGAACTGATTCTTCACCATTATTCTCCATCAATTGTTCTACTTCATCTTGATACTGATATATCGTATCATTCTCATTTTGAGCATAACTAACAGTAGTTATCAACAGCATACTAACAAATAAAAATAATCCCTGGAAGATTGTTTTTTTCATAGAATAAAGTGTTCTTTCTAAGTTAAAAGATAAAAGGTATTGCTTTCGAACTGCGAAGATAATTTAAAAAACATAATTACTCAACAAAAACAAGATAATAATTCATCTCACATAACGATGAATGTAGTATTTTTGCAGCATGATTTTGAAAAAATACATATTTCTAATCGTTTTAATCGTTTTATTACCTTATTCGCTCACTTGCTCGGCTCAAGTAAAAGGAAACGATAATAAGCCTAAAGCCAAACAGGAATTGCCTAAAGATGAGATGCAAACTTCCAATAGTGGCTATAGGGTTTCTACTTATGTATATCGTGGCGACACCATACCCAATATACTTTATCAATCTTTCTATGTATATCCTCCTCTTAAATTCGCTACCGATCAGGAGCGTATGGAATATATAAAACTAGTATATAGTGTGAAGAAAGTACTTCCTATTGCTATTCAGCTCAACAATCTTATTATCGAGACTGCCGAATACTTAGAAACACTTCCAAATGATAAAGCAAAAATAGCGCATATCAAACGTGTTGAAAAAGGTTTGAGAGAACAATATACCGCTCAAATGAAAAAGCTGACTTTTAAACAAGGTAAGTTGTTGATCAAATTAATAGATAGACAAACACATCAATCTTCTTACGAACTCGTAAAAGCTTTCTTTGGACCAGTTAAAGCTGCTGCTTCGCAAGCTTTTGCCTGGTTTTATGGTGCTAGTTTGAAGAAAACATACGATCCTGAAGGAGAAGATAAACTCACTGAAAGAATTGTCAATCAAGTGATTCAAAAAGAAATTTGATAGTTCTATAGGCCATATAAGGCTTATATGGCTTATGAGCCCTAAAAATAATTACTACTTATTCCACTGAGGCTTCAACCTTAAAAACATTTCCCAAATCACTATTCCAGCAGTTACTGATACATTAAGCGAATGCTTGGTACCAAATTGAGGCAATTCCAGGCAACCATCACTATGGTTCACTACTTCCTGTTGAACACCTTTCACTTCATTACCCATCACTACTGCATACTTCTTATTAACATCCGGTTGAAAACTATCAAAAGGAATACTATCTTCTACTTGTTCTACCGAATAAACCAAATATCCATTGTTTCTTAATTCATCAACAGCATCAACAGCCGATTTAAAATATTTCCATTTCACAGAAAACTCTGATCCCAGTGCTGTCTTATGGATTTCGGCCGAAGGTGGAACAGCTGTGATACCACAAAGATAGATAGCTGATACACGAAAAGCATCGGAAGTACGAAATACCGAACCAACATTATACAAACTACGAATATCGTCGAGTACTACTACCAAAGGAAGTTTATCTACTTCTTTAAACTCATCTACTGTTATACGATTCAATTCATCTACTTTCAGCTTTCTCATATCATTTATACTAATTTGAATGCAAAAGTAATGGTTTATTCTGATATAACCATTGTTATTAACAACTTGTTAATAATGCAGTGATAACCTATTAATAGCAAATCATATCTTTTGAAAAATACTTCTTGCATTATTCAAATGCAATTATATAAGCTATTAGTTATGAAAATACCAAATTAGTTATTGATTTGTTTCATCAGCTATTTCGACACTTTATTCACTGTTTTTATACATCAAACACTCAAAAACTTTATCAACATGCACTTATCGACCATTGTTAAAAGTATTCTATACTTTATTATAGATCAATAAATTAACTACTTTATAACTGTTTATAAGCTACTAATAAAAAATCTTCTAAAGTTAATAACTTAATGTGCAAGAAAAATCTTCATCAACTATCAACGTATTAACAGACTATTATAAATACAATATATTTCTTCCTTCAAGAAAAGAAAAGAATTATATATATGTTTATTTGGAATAAGATTGTTAGAAACTCGAAATTTTCAATGAATCGAAAGAATGTATCTAAT
>DAIUBN010000003.1:5647-45100 GCA_036846645.1 Bacteroidaceae bacterium
GAATAAGATTGTTAGAAACTCGAAATTTTCAATGAATCGAAAGAATGTATCTAATGGCTCGATTCTGTCGTTCCACAACCGTGAGTTGACCGAATCACATCCGTGGAACGATCGAATCATATATGTGAGTTGATCGAATCACGGTTGTGGAACGACAGAAATTAAATACCAACGAGTAAGTCGAACTTGATAAGATGATACGTTTTCGGTGTACATTGCGCTATATTATTGCTATCACTAAATAAAAAAATCTCCATGCGAAATAGAAAATCGCATGGAGATTGATATGTATTGTTAGTATAAAAGCTTATTTACAATTTAATTATAGAAAAAATTGTAAGTCTTCATAAAGTCACTTAGCTTTTGCAATGCCAATGCTCGATGACTGATATGATTCTTTTCTTCGGCAGGCATTTCGGCAAAAGTATATTGAGATTGAAGTGGACGGAAGATAGGGTCGTAACCAAAACCTGAATTTCCGTGTTTTTCTTTCATTATTTCGCCTTTTATTACTCCATCAAAGGAATAATCTTTTCCATCTAAGATAAGCGCTATAACGGTACGAAATTGAGCCGAACGATTGTCTATGTTTTCGAGCTTCTTCAATACTTTCTTCATATTGGCTTCGGCATCTTTGTCTGTTCCTGCATATCGGGCAGAATAAACTCCTGGTTCGCCATGAAGAGCTTCTATTTCGAGACCGGTATCATCCGAAAAACAATCCAGATGATAGTGTTCTGAAATATACTTGGCTTTAATGAATGCATTTCCTTCGAGTGTATCAGCTGTTTCAGGGATATCTTCATGACATCCTATATCCGACAAGCTTACTACTTCGAATTTATCTTGAAGAATAGCACGAGCTTCTTTCAGTTTATTCTCATTATTGGTAGCGAATACTAACTTGCGTTTCATCTATTATTTTACTTTTAGTCTGTCAAATCCTTCTCCAAATACACCGGTAACGGTACTTTGTGTAATAAATGCATTAGGATCTATATCTTTAATAAGTCGAAATATATCTACAGACTGACTTTTGTGAGCCATTACAATCAGCATTTTTACTTCGTTCTTACTATACCATCCTGTACCGGTCATCACTGTTACGCCACGATGAGTTTGAGTAATAATCCTATCACTTATTTCATCATATTTTTTTGAAAATATAAAGAATTGAACTGAACGTCGGGTACTGTTGACTACATAATCGAGCATATAACTGATAATAATCAGTGTGACGAAACCAAAAATCACACGACGCCAATCGTGAAATACAAAGTAGCAAGAAGAGATAATAATGATATCGCAATACATAATCATTCTTCCCAAAGTCACATCTTTATATTTGTTGACTACCGCTGCTATGATATCTGTTCCACCTGTACTACCATTGTTGCTGAATACTATGCCAAGACCTATACCGCAAAGTATAGAACCTAAGATACAAGCCATAGAATCTTGTCCAGGTCCGAGGAGTTTTAATGGTTTGCCTGCAGCATCTACAAATACTAATTGCAAGAACCACAGTAAGAATGTCAGCATAATAATAGCGTATGCCGACTTGATACTAAACTTTGGACCTAGAATTTTGGCTGCACAACTCAGAAATATGACGTTGACAATAAAGTATGTCCATTGGATAGGAAATCCAGTGGCATAAAATATAATAGCTCCGATACCTGTCAGTCCACCTGTTGTAATCTGATAAGGTAATAAGAAAGCTGTCCATCCGAAAGCATAACTTGATAGTCCGAGCGTGATAAAGAAGTAATCTTTAAACTCTCGAGACAAATTCATTTTTATTTTATTTGTATTTTCCATTAATTGGTTATATAAAAGGTATTATTTAATTACTATATTAACAATTTTCTTTGGCACAACGATGACTTTGACAACATTCTTTCCTTCCATCCATTTAAGAGAACGTTCGTCGGCAAGAACAGCTTTTTCGATTGTCTCTTTGTCTGCATCAATAGGAAATTCTACATTATAACGAACCTTACCATTGAAAGAGATGCTATAGTTGATAGTATTTTCTTTAAGATATTCTTCGTTAAGTTCGGGCCACTGAGCATCGCAAACAGAAGTTGTGTGACCAAGTATCTCCCAAAGTTCTTCACTTATATGAGGAGCAAACGGAGAAAGTAGAATAACGAATTTCTCTAATATTTCTTTCTTGTTGCATTTGAGTGCAGATAGTTCGCTGTTGGCAATCATAAATGCACTGATTGAAGTATTATAAGAGAAATGTTCAATATCAAATGTTATCTTCTTGATGAGTTTATGAATAGTTTTCAATTCGTCTTTGGTAGCAGGTTCATCTTTTATCAAGAATTCATCATTGCGGCTATAGAACAATCCCCAGAACTTGTTCATGAAACGATGAACACCGTCTATACCATTGGTATCCCAAGGTTTGGATTGGTCGATAGGGCCAAGGAACATCTCATACATTCTAAGTGTATCGGCACCATAACGTTCGACAATCATATCGGGATTGACAACGTTATACATTGACTTACTCATCTTCTCTATTGCCCATCCACAGATGTATTTGCTGTTTTCGAGTTCGAATTCAGCATCTTTGTATTCGGGACTCCAGTTACGGAAAGCTTCAATATCCAGTACATCATTCGATACGATGTTGACATCAACATGGATAGGAGTTGTATCATATTTGTCTTTCAATCCGAGAGAAACAAACTTGTTGGTACCTTTGATACGATAAACAAAGTTACTTCTACCTTGAATCATTCCTTGATTAATCAATTTGTGGAAAGGTTCTTCGGCGATAGATATACCTAGATCGTGAAGGAACTTATTCCAAAAACGAGAATAGATAAGGTGACCTGTTGCATGTTCGGTACCACCGACATACAAATCTACATTCTGCCAATATTCGTCTTTGTCCTTACCCACCAATGCTTTATCGTTGTGAGGATCCATATAACGCAAGTAGTATGCTGACGAACCGGCAAAACCAGGCATGGTGCAGAGTTCTATAGGGAATACATTAATATTGTCTATCTTATCGTTTTCTACAACGCATTTATTCTTTTCGTCCCAAGCCCATTTCTTGGCATGTCCAAGTGGTGGCTGTCCATTCTCGGTAGGTTGATATTTGTTGATTTCGGGCAATTCGAGCGGAAGTTTGTCCTCATCAATAGTATAAGGCATATCATTCTTATAATAGATAGGGAACGGTTCGCCCCAATAACGTTGACGAGAGAAGATAGCATCACGAAGTCGATAATTAATCTTAATACGTCCCAAACCTGTAGACTTTACAAATTCCTTGGTTTTGGCAATCGCTTCTTTCACTGTGAGGCCATTCAATACAAGTCCGCCCTCAACACCTGCTTTAGGAGAGTTGGTCATAATTCCATCTTTGGCATCGAAACTTTCTTCGCTGACATCGCAACCTTCGATAAGCGGGCGAATCTCCAATCCGAAATGTTTGGCAAAAGCATAGTCACGACTATCATGAGCTGGAACTGCCATAATAGCTCCGGTACCATATCCGGCAAGTACATAATCGCTTATCCAGATAGGAATTGCTTCGCCTGTAAGAGGATTGATGGCATAACTGCCAGAGAAGACACCACTTACACTACGGTCGGAAATTCTTTCGCGTTCGGTACGTTTCTTGGTTCTTTCAAGATAAGCAGCCACTTCTGCTTTTTGAGCATCGGTAGTGACTTGGGCTACCAATTCGCTTTCGGGAGCCAACACCATGAAGGTGACACCGAAGATTGTATCGGCACGTGTAGTGAAGATGGTGAAACTTAAATCAGAATCTTTCACTTTAAAAGCAATTTCGGTACCTTCGGAACGGCCAATCCAGTTGCGCTGTGTCTCTTTAAGAGATTCTGTCCAGTCTATATTTTCGAGTCCGTCAAGTAGGCGTTGAGCGTATGCCGATACTCTGAGACACCATTGACGCATTCTTTTCTGAACAACAGGATAACCACCACGAACAGACAAGCCATCGACTACTTCATCATTGGCAAGCACTGTTCCAAGTTTAGGACACCAGTTCACCATGGTCTCGCCAAGGTAAGCGATACGATAATTCATCAATGTCTCTTCCTGCTCTTTTACACTCTTGGCATTCCATTCTTCGGCAGTGAAAGCAAGTTCTTCGCTGCAAGCAACGTTGATACCTTCTGTTCCGTTCTTCTCGAATACTTTAATAAGATTATCTATGGAGCAAGCCTTCTGGAGTTCTTTATCATAGTAGCTTTTGTACATTTGGATAAAGGCCCATTGTGTCCAATGATAATATTTAGGGTCGCAAGTACGAACTTCGCGGTCCCAATCGAAACAGAAACCTATCTTGTCGAGTTGCTGACGATATCTATTGATATTTTCTACGGTTGTAATAGCAGGATGTTGTCCTGTCTTGATAGCATATTGTTCTGCTGGCAATCCATAAGCATCATATCCCATAGGATTCAGAACATTGAAACCTTGCAGACGTTTGTAACGAGCATAAATATCAGAGGCGATATAACCAAGTGGATGACCGACATGTAGTCCTGCTCCCGATGGATAAGGGAACATATTGAGTACATAAAACTTCTTTTTACCTTTATCTTCGGCAACTTGATATGTCTTCTTTTCAATCCAATTGTGTTGCCATTTTTTCTCAATTTCTCTGAAATTGTATTCCATCTCTATTTATCTTATTTGTTTTTATTCTAATTTTCCGCAAAATTACGCTATTATTTTCAGATAACCACGACGTTAAGTAAAAATCAGCATTAATCTTTTAGATAATTCAATTTAATTTCTAACTTTGCATTCGTTCTTAAAAGAAAATACAATGATACAAGCTTCATCTTTATCAATAACGTTCTATATTATTGCCCTTGTCGTTTTTGCCGCATTTAAGGCAATTCAAGATAAGGTCAAGAAAGCTGACTCTTCTTCGGAAGATAGAACAAAGAAAACCAAACCTGTTATGGGTGGAGATGAGTTGCCTGAAACATGGAAAGACCTGTTTCCTAAAAAGGTGGAGATGACAGCTACTAAACCAGCACCTAAAAAAGTTGCTAAATACGATAAACCCAAAAAAGTTTCGCCTAAAGTTTTCATAGAAGATGCCAAGGATGAAGGTAAATCTTCATTGAAAAGTACTTCGGTTGTTGTTGAAGATACTCCCGAAGCAAACAACGAGGAGTATGCTTTCAATGATATAGAAGATGTGCGGAAAGCTATTATTTGGTCGGAGATTATTAATAAAAAATATAACTAACAAAAGTAACCGAAACTAAAGACAACTATGGCGTTGAAATTTATTTCTGCAGCAGAAGCTGCAAGCTTAGTGAAAAATGGTGATAACATTGGTCTCAGTGGATTTACACCAGCCGGCACAGCGAAGGCCGTGACAAGAGAAATTGCCAAAATCGCAGAAGAAGAACATGCTAAGGGTAATCCTTATCAGATTGGTATCTTTACCGGTGCTTCTACCGGTGATGCAACAGATGGTGTACTATCTAATGCTCATGCCATTCGTTATCGTGCTCCCTACACAACAAACAAAGATTTCCGTAAGGCAGTAAATAATGGAGAAATTCATTATAACGATATTCATCTATCGCAGATGGCTCAGGAACTTCGTTATGGATTCATGGGAAAAGTCAATATGGCTATTATCGAAGCATGCGAGATTACAGAAGATGGAAAGATTTATCTTACCGCTGCTGGTGGCATCTCTCCTACTGTTTGTCGTTTGGCTGATAAGATTGTTGTCGAACTCAACTCGGCACAAAGTCCTAATTTGAAGTATCTGCATGATGTTTACGAACCACTCGATCCTCCTTATCGTCGCGAGATTCCTATCTTCAAACCAAGCGATCGTATTGGTAATCCATATATTCAAGTTGATCCTAAAAAGATTGTTGGCGTAGTTCGTACCGACAAACCGGATGAAGCTCGTCATTTCACAGCTCCTGATCCATTGACAGATAAGATTGGTCAGAATGTTGCTGAGTTCCTTGTTCAAGATATGAAGCGTGGCATTATTCCTTCTACTTTCTTGCCTATTCAGTCGGGTGTTGGTAATATTGCTAATGCAGTGCTTGGCGGACTAGGTCGTGATGCTTCTGTTCCTCCATTCGAAATGTATACCGAGGTTATTCAGAATTCTGTAATCGGTCTCATGGAACAAGGTCGTATCAAGTTCGGTAGTGCTTGTTCGCTTACTGTAACCAACGATTGTCTTGATGAGATAACAGGCAATATCGACTTCTTCAAAGATAAGATTGTACTTCGTCAGTCAGAGATTTCTAATAATCCTGAGATTATCCGTCGACTCGGTGTTATCTCTATCAATACAGCCATCGAAGTAGATCTTTATGGTAATGTCAACTCTACTCATATCAGTGGTACGAAGATGATGAATGGTATTGGTGGTTCTTGCGACTTCACTCGCAACGCTTATATATCTATCTTCACTTGTCCTTCTGTTGCCAAAGATGGTCTTATCAGTTCTATTGTTCCAATGGTATCTCATGTTGATAGCACAGAGCACGATGTTAATATCATCGTTACCGAACAAGGTGTTGCCGATCTTCGTGGAAAGAGTCCGAAACAAAGAGCAGAAGCTATCATCGAGAATTGTGTTCATCCTGATTACAAACAGATGCTTCGCGACTATCTGAAGCTCACTTCTCAGAAAACACAAACTCCACAGAATCTTGCTGCTGCACTCGGTATGCACGTTACCTTCAACGAAACAGGCGATATGCATAAGACAGATTGGAGCAGATTTACTAAATAGTAATAGCTTTTAAATATTATAAATGAGCCCCCTCGTTGCAGATGTCAACGAGGGGGCTTTATTATTATTCCTTTTATTATTGATGTCTTCTATCTTATTCGCAAAGTTTAGTGCAAATAGCATTTTGAAAATTTTGCGCCTTACTTTCGTCCAATATGCTTTGATTCATGATAGAGAAAGCAATGACTTCACCTTTCTTATTAGTGAGATAACCGGCAAGTGTATTTGTCAGGCTGTTGGAACCTGTTTTGGCATGGATATTTAGATTCTTCATCCTTCTCCTTAAAGTTCCGTCTACTCCCGAGATGGGGACACATCTATATATTATTTGGTATAAGTCGGGATGGGTGTAGGCATACTTTAAGAATGCCATTTCTAATTGGGGCGTCAGTAAATCGTGATATGACAGACCGCTACCGTCAACTATTCTATAAGTATTGCTGTTTAGGCCTAGTTCTGTTATCTTCTTTTGGATTGCTGCCACACCGCTAGATGCTGTTGCAGGATGATTGCCGTTTATAGCGGATAGTCGATAGAGCATTGCTTCGGCGTTGAGATTATCGCTTGCCTTGAGCATTTGTTTCACTACCTTTTCACAATCGGTAGAATAGCTTGCTATCTTTGTAGCAATAGAATAGTCTATTTGTGGATTGTAAGTGTAAGTATACCCCTTTGTTATCTTTATGTTGCTTACCTTTCTAAGCCGTTCAGTAAAGGTGTGCAGAAAGTATTGTTCGCCATGCGAAACGGTGATTGTCTGGTCCGTCTTCTTACAGACATTGCCACTTGCAACGATTATATTAGATTGATTGACAAAATCGCGCTGTACTTCGAATGATGACTTTTCGGCAATATTACTCTTTGTCCGGTTGTAGATAGTGAAATAATCGGAATTAGGATAAACACTGATATGTGCCTTATTCTTTATACTATCTGGGAGCGCAGTAATATCGACAAGTCCTTTGCAATACAATAAAGGCGATAAGTGTGGTTGGTATTCGTATGGTGCGTCGTCCCACATCCATCCTTCTCCCCAATAAAGAGAGTCTTTCATCGAGATGTCGCCTATGATATGACCTTTTAATACTTTGAAAGGTTGCTTGGCTACTTGTGCCACCAAGCTATCCATTGCAGCATCATCAAATTCGGGATCCATACCTCCTTTAATATATAAGTCCCCGTTGAGTGTATCTTTATTGATACTTCCCGAGTAGTAAACGTCTGTTGTGAACGGTTTGTTACCATCGGGATGAGAAAGTGTGGTAATGGCAGTGAGAAGCTTCATTGTAGAAGCCGGTCGTGCCAGCTTTGTATTGCGATGAGTATAAAGAGATTTGTTTGTAGTCAGATTGTAAATTGAGATACCGACTTCGGATTCTTCGGGCAATGTTCCGATAAGCGAATCGATATATAGTGAATCTTTGTAGAAAGCAACCGACTGTTGCTGTTGCGAGATATTTCTCCCGCCAGCAACAGTCGATGTTTTTGTTTTGCAGGCACTGAACAGTGCCAATAATATACATGTTAGACCAATTAGTTTGGTATAATTCATAATGCTTCTTTAAATATTTCGCTTACCGAAGGATGCGGGAAGATAATCTTGCGCCATTCTTCTGCTGATAGCTTCAATTCGATAGCCATGCCGGCAAGTGTGATGATTTCCGAAGCGGGATTGCCAAGTATATGTGCACCAAGAATAGTATGATCGTCGGCAAGCAATAGTTTGCAAACACCATTCACACCTTCGTTCTCGGCAACAAAGCGACCAGAGAATGCCATTGGTATCTTGATGGCTTCATAATGAACGCCATTCTTTTGGAGTACTTCTTCTGTTTGTCCTACACCGGCAATCTCAGGATTAGTATAGACTACACCTGGTACTGCGCGATAACTCATCTTATCAGCCTTTTCTGCTTTTCCTAACTTATGGAGAATAGAATGAACTGCTACTTCTGCTTCGCGAGATGCAGTATGAGCCAGCATAGAGAATCCGGTGAGGTCACCGCAAACATATATATTAGGTAGAGAAGTCTGCATTTCGTCATCAACGATAATGCTGCCACGTTCTGTCTTGTTCATTTCAAGGTTTTCGAGTCCGAATCCTTTGGTTACGGGACGACGGCCTACGCTCATCAACAGTTTCTCTGCTGTGACGCAACCACTCTCCTCTCCTTTTTCCCATTTTACATGAATTCCTTCTTCGTCCTGACTTATGCCAACAACCTTTGTTCCGAGTAAGAACTCGATGCCGCGTTTAGCATAATCGGCACGTAACATGGCAGATAGTTCTTTATCCATACCGCCAAGTATCTCGTCGAGCATTTCTACAATCGTCACTTTTACTCCGATACTGTTGAAGAATGAAGCGAACTCCATACCAATAACACCGCCACCAATGATAGCGAGTGAAACAGGAACTTCTTTATTGTCGAGAGCTTCTTTGTGTGTCCAATAAGCTACATCTTTTACACCGTCGATAGGTGGAATGAATGTATCAGAACCACTACAGATGATGATATATTCACCTTCGTACTGCTCTTCGTTGCATTTTACGGTATGATTGTCGATAATCTGGGCTTCGCCAGTTACAATCATTACATGGTTAGTAGTTAGTTTCGATTTGACACCCAACACAAGTTTACGAACGACTTTCGATTTGCGAGCGATAATCTTTGGTAGATCGTAAGAAACTTCAGGAACATTGACCGCATACTTTGATGCATGACGAGCATTGTCGTAAGTCTTTGCCGAGTAGAGCAAAGTCTTTGTAGGAATACATCCTTCGTTAAGGCATACGCCACCCAAACTGTGTTTCTCAAACAGTACTACGTCCAAACCGGCTTTTCCGGCAGCTTCGGCAGCTGTATATCCTGCAGGACCGCCACCAATAATCAATACTTGATGCTTCATATAATTAGATAGTTAAATAAGTTTCATTTTGATACTAATTTGGCCGCTAAGTTAGTGAATAATTCAGTTTCGGCAAACAAAATCATCTTAATTCTGTATTTGGCCTATAAGGCCTATAAGCCTTATATGGCTTATAAGCCAAATATAAAAAGGTGGGAACAACTTTACGCTGTCCCCACCTGCATATTATATACTAATTACTGCAAATTAATAGTTTGTCTTCTTTACTTCAAAGTAAGCTCTTGGATGCAAGCAAGCCGGGCAAGCTTCTGGAGCTTCTTTGCCTACATAGATAAATCCGCAGTTGCGGCATTGCCAAACTACTTCGCCTTCTTTAGCGAATACAGAAGCTGCTTCGATATTCTTAACGAATGCCATATAGCGTTCTTCGTGTCCCTTCTCGGCAACACAGATATTGCGATACATTGCAGCGATAGCAGGGAATCCTTCTTCTTCTGCTACATCTGCAAAATGAGGATAAGCCTCAGCCCATTCTTCATGTTCACCAGCAGCAGCAGCTTGCAAGTTCTGAAGTGTAGTGCCAATGATACCTGCTGGATAGCTAGCTGTAATTTCAACGCTGCCACCTTCTAAGTATTTGAACATTCGTTTTGCATGCTCTTTCTCTTGATCAGCTGTTTCGGTAAAGATTGCTGCTATTTGTTCGTAACCCTCTTTTTTGGCTGCACTAGCAAAGAAAGTATAACGATTACGTGCCTGTGATTCACCTGCGAAAGAGGTGAGTAAGTTCTTTTCTGTTTGAGTACCTTTAATACTTTTTCCCATTTTTACTAATCTCCTTAAATATTTGGTTCTGATGTTTAATAGTGAAGGAAGAATAGGTAGAACCTTTTAGCCTATTTTCAAAATACAAATATAGCATTATCTGATTATATTTAGCACTAATCTTGCAGTTTTTTTCTTAACTTTGCCATTAATAAGATACTTTAAAAAATAAAGTTATAGTGAGTACTGCTGATATAGAGATGACACCGATGATGAAACAGTTTCTCTCGTTGAAAGAGAAATATCCTGATGCGATAATGCTGTTTCGTTGCGGTGACTTTTACGAGACATATTCTACCGATGCTATTGTTGCTTCGGAAATATTGGGTATTACGTTGACCAAGAGGGCCAATGGTAAAGGAAAGACCATCGAAATGGCTGGTTTTCCTTATCATGCTCTCGATACTTATCTTCCCAAACTGATTCGTTCGGGGAAGAGAGTAGCCATTTGCGACCAGCTTGAAGATCCTAAGTTGGCGAAGAAACTGGTGAAGCGTGGCATTACCGAACTGGTGACGCCAGGTATTTCTATCAACAGCAATATTCTTAATTATAAAGAAAACAACTTCCTCGCTGCTGTACATTTTGGTAAGGCGGCTTGTGGTGTGGCTTTCTTGGATATCTCTACCGGCGAATTTCTCACTGCTGAAGGTACATTAGATTATATTGATAAGCTGCTCAACAACTTTGCTCCCAAAGAAGTTGTATTCGAACGCGGCAAACGCGAACTCTTCCAGCAATCTTTCGGAACAAAATATTTCACCTACGAACTGGATGACTGGGTATTTACAGAGAATGCTGCCCGTACCCGCTTATTGAAGCATTTCGAGACGAAGAACCTGAAAGGTTTCGGTGTAGAACATCTTCATAATGGCATTATAGCTTCGGGTGCTGTTCTCGAATACTTGACGATGACACAACATACTCAGATTGGACATATTGTGGCATTGTCGAGAATAGAAGAAGATAAGTATGTACGTTTGGATAAGTTCACTGTGAAGAGCCTCGAACTGCTCTACCCCATGAATGATGGTGGAAAGAGTCTGCTAGATGTTATCGACAGAACAATATCTCCTATGGGTGCTCGTTTGTTGAAGCGATGGATTGTATTTCCTCTCAAAGACAAGCAGCCTATCAATTCGCGGCTCGATGTAGTGGAGTATTTCTTCAAGCATCCCGACTTTCGTGACTTAGTAGAAGAATATCTGCATCAGATAGGCGATTTGGAACGTATCGTTTCGAAAGTTGCTGTAGGCAGAGTATCTCCTCGCGAGGTTGTTCAGCTCAAAGTGGCGCTTCAGGCTATCGAACCGATAAAGGCGGCGTGTGCCGAAGCCGATGATCCTACATTGAATCGTATTGCTGAGCAGCTCAATCTTTGCATCACGATTCGCGAAAGAATAGACAAGGAAATCAGCAATGATCCTCCCCTACTCGTCAATAAAGGTGGTGTTATTAAAGATGGCGTTGATAGCGAACTCGATGAGCTTCGTCAACTTTCTTCTTCGGGCAAGGACTATCTGCTCAAAATTCAGCAACGCGAGAGTGAAGAAACCGGTATTCCAAGTCTGAAAGTAGCCTATAATAATGTATTCGGTTACTATATCGAAGTGCGCAACATGCACAAAGACAAAGTGCCGCCCGAGTGGATTCGCAAGCAGACATTGGTCAATGCCGAACGCTATATCACTCAGGAACTGAAAGAGTACGAAGAAAAGATATTGGGTGCCGAAGATAAGATACTTATCATCGAAACCCGCTTGTATACCGAACTTGTTCAGGCTTTGGCAGAATATATCTCATCGATTCAGGTTGATGCCGTGCAGATAGCTCAGTTAGACTGTCTGCTTTCTTTCGCCATGTCTGCCAGAGAGAACAATTATATCCGTCCGGTGATAGCCGAAGATGATGTTCTGGATATTAAGCAAGGCCGTCATCCCGTGATAGAAAAGCAGATGCCTGTGGGCGAAAGTTATATTGCCAACGACGTTATGCTAGATAGCGATACACAGCAGATACTGATCATCACCGGTCCGAACATGGCAGGTAAGTCGGCATTGCTACGGCAGACCGCGCTCATCACGCTGTTGGCTCAGATAGGTTCGTTTGTCCCTGCCGAGAGTGCCCATATAGGTATTGTCGACAAGATATTTACACGTGTCGGTGCCAGCGATAACATTTCGGTGGGCGAATCTACTTTTATGGTAGAAATGAGCGAGGCGGCCAACATTATGAACAACCTCTCTTCACATAGTTTGGTATTGTTTGATGAACTAGGGCGAGGAACATCTACCTACGACGGTATCTCTATTGCCTGGGCAATTGTAGAATATATCCATGAGAATCCCAAAGCCAAAGCCCGTACCCTCTTTGCCACTCACTATCACGAACTCAATGAGATGGAGAAGAGTTTCTCACGTATCAGAAACTACAATGTCACCGTCAAAGAGGTAGATAATAAGGTTATCTTCCTTCGCAAACTGATGCGTGGCGGATGCGAACATTCTTTTGGTATCCATGTAGCCCGAATGTCGGGAATGCCGAAGAGTATAGTGAAGCGTGCCGATGATATTCTTCACGAACTAGAGAAAGACAATCAAGGTATTTCTTCCAAACCGATGAAAGAAGTGAGCGAAAGCCGCGAAGGCATGCAGCTTAGCTTCTTCCAACTCGAAGACCCCGTGCTTTGCCAGATACGTGATGAGATTCTAGGATTGGATATCAACGGCCTCACTCCTATCGAGGCACTCAACAAACTCAATGACATCAAGAAAATAGTAAAAGGTAAATAAAAAAAGAGGATATGCCCATCGACATATCCTCTTTTCCATATCTTTCTAATGATTATTTGCTTTGAACCAGCTTCTTCCCTTTCTCGTAGAAGAACATAAAGTAGATGCCTATCGCTACAAACGGAATACTGAGTAATTGTCCCATATTGAGGAACATTCCGTTTTCGAAAGCCACCTGGTCTTCTTTGATAAACTCTACAAAGAAGCGGAATGTGAAGATCAATGCCAGGCACAATCCGAAATAAAAACCACGGCGAAGATTGCTTCTAAACTTAAAGTAAAGTATCATCATGATGATGAAGAATACGAAATAAGCAATGGCCTCGTAGAGTTGTGCCGGATGGCGTGGTGCCATTGGATTGACTATCGACGGATCGTGAGTGAGACGCTCGAACACAAATGCCCAAGGCACATTGGTCACTCTACCTACTATCTCAGAGTTCATCAAATTGGCAAGCCTGATGCAGCAAGCACAGATCGGGGTTGCCACAGCAATCATATCCAATACATCCATATAGTGCATCTTTGTCTTGCGGCAATACATCCAAAGGGCGATAATCAAACCGAGTGTGCCGCCGTGACTGGCAAGTCCCATGTAGCCTGTCCACTTCCAGCCTCCATCGTATATCTCGATAGGAAGAATCATCTCTATGATGCCCTTCATACTTGTCAGATAACGCTCTGGTTCGTAGAAGAAACAATGTCCTAGGCGAGCACCGATAAGAATGCCGAAGAAGCAATAGAAGAACAGCGGTTCGAATATCTTCTCATCAATCTTGCGGTCGTGATACTGCTTGTGGACAATGACATACGACAGTGCGATGCCCACAATCCATAGCATGCCATAGTATCTGATAGGGATACTGAAGAGATGAAAGAACGTTGGATCGGGGTTCCAATTGATATAGCACAACAGTTGATTTATCATTATAATGATGTTTAAGTTGTTTCAGACTTTTTGTTGTTTTATACGTTGAAGCGGAAGTGCATGATATCACCGTCCTCAACGATATAATCTTTGCCTTCTACATTCAGTTTGCCTGCTTCGCGAACCGCAGCCTCCGAACCATATTGCAGATAGTCTTCGTATTTGATAACTTCGGCACGGATAAAACCTTTTTCGAAGTCGGTATGAATAACACCGGCACATTGCGGAGCCTTCCAACCTCTGTGATAAGTCCATGCTTTGACTTCCATCGGACCTGCTGTGATGAATGTCTCAAGATTCAGCAATCTGTATGCCGACTTGATGAGACGTGCTACGCCCGATTCTTCCAAACCAAGTTCTTGAAGGAACATCTGACGATCTTCGTAAGTTTCGAGTTCGGCAATATCTGCTTCTGTTTTGGCAGATATTACAATTACTTCGGCATGCTCTTCTTCGGCAACCTTGCGAACAGCATCAACGTATTTGTTTCCTTTCGTCACACTGGCATCGTCAACGTTGCAGACATACATAATAGGTTTGTTTGTCAGCAAGAAGAGTTCGCGAGCCACAGCCTGTTCTTCTTTCGATTCGAAAGTCACTGTTCGTGCCGATTTGCCTTGATTGAGCACATCACGATAAGCAGAGAGTACCTCGTATGTTATTTTTGCATTTTTATCACCACCTACCTGAGCCAGCTTCTCTACTTTGGAGATGCGGCTTTCTATAGTTTCCAAATCTTTGAGTTGCAGTTCGGCATCTACTTCTTCTTTATCGCGCACCGGGTCGATAGTTCCGTTGACATGTGTCACATTTCCATCTTCGAAGCAGCGTAGCACATGGATGATGGCATCAGTCTCTCTGATGTTGGCAAGAAACTTATTGCCTAGCCCCTCTCCTTTGCTCGCACCTTTTATCAGTCCGGCGATATCAACAATTTCTACCGTAGTAGGAACGATTCTACCGGGATGAACAATTTCTGCAAGTTTAGTTAAGCGTTCGTCGGGCACAGTAATTACGCCGACATTAGGTTCGATAGTACAAAAAGGAAAATTGGCTGCCTGCGCTTTAGCGTTCGATAGACAGTTGAAAAGTGTAGATTTACCCACGTTGGGTAGTCCGACAATACCGCATTGTAAAGCCATAATATATTTGTTGTTTTGAACTGCAAAGATAGTGCAAGCCGAGAGTAATACAAAATAAATGAGGAACGAAATTTGCATCATCTTTGATATAAAGTACTCTTACCTAGAAATATTTCTTCTCTTTTCTTGATGTAAAATTCGTTTTGCACTGTAGAATGATCGTTCTGCACTGCAAAACGATCATTCTGCACTGTGAAACGATCGTTCCGCACTGCAAAACGAACTTTATATCTTGAATATTCAAGTTTTATATCCTTAACCTATGACTTATTCTTTATGAAGAAATCAAGTATACGATATAAAATAACCCCTCGACAAGTATATCTGTCGAGGGGCTACCTATTAAAATAGAGTCTATTCTATTTATTTCTTAACAATTTTCGGTGCATTCTTCATTATCTTCTTGCCCGTTGCATTAGCTCCATTTTTTATAGCTGCTTTTGTTGCTGATGTATTAACACCAGCTGCTGTTGCAACTGCATCTGCTTTTTTGGCTGCTGCATTAACATTAGCTGCTGCTCTCTTAGCGTTCTTTACGCATTTAGTAGAGTTGACATTTGCACATGCTTTTTTGCAAGCTTTATTGGCTTCGCTCTTAGCTGTGTTTGTAGCTTTAGTTTTAGCTTCGTTTACTCTTGCGTTAGCTTTTGCTTTTGCATAAGTTGCTGTAGCTTTGGCGTCTTGTTTAAGGGCGTCTTTGAGTGATTGAGCATTTGCACCTAAACAGAATGTAACCATTAGTGCAACAAAAAACATAACCTTTTTCATTTTTCTTTCTTTTTAAATTATACTTAATTGTGTTTGTTTTTCGTTTCGGAAAACATTCAAAATTATAAAAATTAATATTATGTTTGTGTTAAATAAAGGATAAATAATCACATTTATTTTTTTGTAGCTATTTTTGTAGTATGGAGAAAGAAAAAATATCTGTTTTGGTAATCGAAGATGATGCTCGTGTTTCCGAGCTTATCAATAGGGGATTATTAGAATTTGGCCTGGATGTGACCTTGTCCAACAATGGTATCAATGGCTTGAAACTAGCCGAAGAGCATCGTTACGACTTGGTTCTTACCGACATCCTACTACCCGGGATGAGTGGTCTGGAGGTATGCAAACGATTGAAAGCCGACGATGAACGTTATCCTGTCATCATGCTTACCGCTCTTGGTACAACCGATGATAAAGTAGATGGTTTTGATGCCGGAGCAGACGATTATATGGTGAAGCCCTTCGAGATGCGCGAACTCAATGCACGTATTCATGCTGTCATCAAACGAAATGCTTCAATGCCTAAGATAGATGTTCTCGAATTTGCCGATTTGGAACTCAATAGACTGACGAAGGTAGTGAAACGCAGCGGTGTGGAGCTTTCGCTCACGCCAAAAGAATTCAACCTGTTGGAATATATGATGATGAACAGCAACAGAGTGCTCTCTAAAAGTGAGATTGCCGATAAAGTGTGGGATACAAAGTTTGATACAGGAACCAACTTTATAGATGTTTATATCAGCTATTTAAGGAAAAAGGTTGATAAAGAATTTCCTTGCAAACTGATACATACCAAGCCGGGTATGGGATTCATATTAAAAGAAGAACATGAAAATACAGAATAAGCTTACTGTCATCTTCTCGTTTGTTTTCGGACTGATACTGTTGCTCTTTATTATCGTGGTGTATCATTACTATCGAAATAAGGTGCATGCCGACTATTTCGAACGTCTACACCTTCAGGCTGCTGTTAAAGTAGACTTGATTGATGGGGGAATGGTCGATAAAGATGTGTTGCATCTGTTGTTCGAAAATACGCCGGTGCGCTATGAACCTTGGGTAACCATCTATTCTGATTCGGGCAAATTGGTGTATCGTGATACGAAAGCCCAACTCACTCAATGTCAGCGCAAATCGGTGTTCGATAAGATCAGAACTATCGGTGTATGCGAAGAATGGTTTGGCACTCATCAGCTCTACGGAATGTATATTCAGGGGCAGAAAGGCTACTATATGGCAACGGCAATGGGCTATGATATACGTGGTATGGGGCAGCTCAGCACATTGCGTATGGTGCTTGGCGTAGCTTATCTGGCTTTGATGCTGCTCATTATCATCACTGTACGCTTGTTCACCAAGCAGGCTTTCAATCCTGTGGCGCGAATGACGAAGATGGTGAGTGATATTACCGACCTTCATCAATTGGACATCAGGCTTGATGAAGGCAATCGCAGAGATGAGTTGGCTCACCTTGCCATCACTTTCAATAATATGCTTTCGCAACTCCGGTCTTCTTTCGATGCGCAGAAACAATTGGTTTATCACATGTCTCACGAACTGAGAACGCCACTGGCTGCTATCGTGACCGAACTGGAGTTGGTAAAAGAAAAAGCCAGCACTAATGAAGATTATAAATTGGCGATAGAGAAGGTGCTCAATGATTCGCATAGGCTGGTGAAACTCTCTAACGACCTTCTCGATATGGCCAAAGCCAATTATGGATTGAGCGAAATAGCTACTCGTGTGGTTCGTATCGACGAGATATTGCTCGAAGCATGCCGCATGGAACAGTCGTCCGAGAAAGATTATAATGTTCAGATTGTTTTCGATAAAGACGAGTTGCCCGACGATCGTTTGGTATCGCTTGAAGGCAACGAATATCTGCTTATCGTGGCCTTCCGCAACCTGATGGATAATGGTTGCAAATATTCAGAAGATCATTCTTGCGAAGCCCATATCTCTTACGAGGACAAAGAGCTGGTGATAGGTATCGTCGACCATGGAATAGGAATAAAAGAAGAGGATCAGAAATCTATATTTGATTCGTTCTATAGAGGTGGCAACAAATCTTTTGCAGAAGGCAATGGCATAGGACTTTCGCTTACTAAAAGGATCATCGATATGCACGGCGGAAATATATCTGTTGAGTCGGCTGTGGGGCATACGGTCTTTACCGTGCGGTTGAAGAATTTGATGTAACTGACGTTCGTTTCGAATAAAGTTGGATAGAAAGCCGATAATCTGCCAAAAAACAATTAATTTTGCAAATTCGAAAAGAAGGATATCGATATGAATCAGATCAATAAAGTTTGCGTATACTGTGCCTCGAGCACTAAAATAGCACCAAAATACTTTGAGGTAGCAACTCGGCTAGGAGAATTGATAGGAAAGAAGAAACTTACGCTGCTCAACGGTGGTGGCAAGTTTGGATTGATGGCAGCTACAACCGATGCAGTGATAGAGAATGGGGGAGTGGCTATCGGTATCATTCCTCAATTTATGATAGACCATGGATGGGATTATGATAAAATGTCGCAGATGATTGTTGTCGACGGCATGCACGAAAGAAAGCAGATGATGGCCGATAAGAGTGATGCTGTAATAGCATTGCCCGGCGGTTGCGGAACTTGGGACGAACTGATTGAAATAATCACATGGAAGCAGCTTGGTCTTTATCAAGGACCTATCGTGATACTCAATCAAGACGGCTATTACGACCCGCTTCTCGCTATGTTCGACCGTGCTTTGGAAGAGAACTTCATGGGCGTTCGTCATGCCGATTTATGGAATGTGGCAACTACGGCAGAAGAGGCTATGGACATGATTTATACGATTCCTTTGTGGGATAAGAGTTATACTAAGTTTGCAGCTATATGAACAAATACGCCGACACATTGCAAGTTGATACAGCTTCGGTAGCTCAGACAGCTAAAGCCAAGGTTGTGCAACCGGTCAATCCGAATGATACGATTCAGTATCTCGGTGTGTTGCCTAGTGTTTTTCCCGAGGCGAAGGTAGATGTGCCCGATACATTGCCTCGTATCAATTATGGAAGGTTTGTACCTGCTTGCAAACTGTCGTTACGAACATTTGTTTCGGCGCGTGATAAAGCTCCTGGAGTAGAAGGAACACCGCTGGTGAAAGATCCTTGTTCGAGTGATTTGTCTATATCGCTGGTTCTTGTGCTCACGTTGATGTCTTTGTTCATTCTTTCCAAAACGCACCGTTACTTCTTCCAACGCATACACGATTTCTTTCTTGTTCATGGCTCAGTCCGCAAGTTTGTGGTCAATACAGTAGGCGATGCCCGTAGTGCAGGTATATTGGTTGTGCAGACGGCTGTATTTATTTCAATCATGCTGTTCAGCTATTTTGTTCATACAAATGTTGCGCTCACTAGGGTAGTGCCGAGTTATGTGCTGCTGTTCATCTATACGTTGATGTGCCTTATTTATTTCTTTTTAAAGTGGGCCACCTATTCTTTCTTGGGCTGGGTATTTTTCACTCGAAAGGAAACAGATATATTTATTAATGCTTATACAACAGTATTTTTTATGATGGGATTTGTAGTATATCCCATTGTCCTTTATATAACTTTTTCGTATTTACCGCCTTCAAGTGTGTCATTAATTGGCTTATTTGCTTTAGTTTTTGCCAAAATTCTAATAATATACAAGTGGTTAAAGCTTTTTTCGCAAAAGTTGTTTCGCTATCTGCTTTTAATTTTGTACTTTTGTGCCCTTGAAATCATACCTTGTATCATTTTTATAGAAAGTATGATTCAAATGAACAATATGTTGATTAAAAATTTTTAGGACGTTGAAAATAAAGAAAATTCTTGTGTCGCAGCCGAAGCCTGCTTCAGAAAAATCTCCCTACTTTGATATCGCATCTAAATATGGTGTAGATATAGTTTTTCGCCCTTTCATTAAAGTTGAAAGTTTTACTGCCAAAGAATTTCGTCAGCAAAAGATTTCAATCTTGGATCATACGGCAATAGTGTTTACTTCGCGCCATGCGATCGACCATTTCTTTACGCTGTGTAAAGATCTACGTGTGACAATCCCGGAGTCGATGAAGTATTTTTGTGTCACGGAAGCGATATCTCTTTACATTCAGAAGTATGTACAGTATCGCAAACGTAAGATGTTCTTCGGAACAGCTGGCAAAATCGATGATTTGGTGCCAACCATGGTAAAGCATAAGACAGAGAAATATCTTATTCCAATGTCGGATGTGCACAATAATGATATAAAGGACTTATTGGATCGTAATCATTTGCAACATACAGAAGCTGTGATGTATCGTACGGTGAGCAATGATTTCTCAAATGACGAGAAGCTTGACTATGACATGTTGGTGTTCTTTAGTCCTGCCGGCGTTTCTTCACTCTTAAAGAACTTCCCTAAGTTCGACCAAGGTGATATGAGGATTGCTACCTTCGGAACAACTACTGCTCAGGCAGTGCGTGATTCCGGTTTGCGTCTGGATTTATCTGCTCCTACCGTACAGGCTCCTTCGATGACTGCTGCTCTTGATATGTATATCAAGAAAGTGAACAGCTCGAAATAGTCTAAGTCATGGATACATTGTGCAAAGCCGAAAGGCTATACAAACGGACGCTTATCGAAAAGCTTTTTTCGCCGGGCAATCATTCGTTTACAGTCTTTCCTTTGCGCGTTATCTATGTCAGTGTCGACGAGCTTGATGCCGATAATGCGATTCTTATCAGTGTATCGAAACGTCATTTCAAACGGGCGGTGAAGCGCAATAGGGTGAAACGCCAGATTCGCGAAGCTTATCGACACAATAAATCATTGCTCAGTATCCCCGAAAATGGACATTGGCTTGTCGCATTCATCTATCTCTCGGATGATATTTTCTCTTCAGTTACTATCAACAACGCTGTCTGCACTGCTTTGCAAAAGATAGGCTAAAACAGCTTGAAGCAATGCGCATCTTCTCCTACATACTTCTATTGCCGATTTATTTTTATCAGCGGTTTATCTCCCCGATACTGCCTAATTCTTGTCGATTCACACCGACATGTTCTCATTATGCTGTCGATGCAATCAAAAGGCATGGACCTCTTTTTGGTCTTATCCTTGGTGCATGGCGTATATTAAGGTGCAATCCGTGGGGTGGAAGTGGTTACGATCCGGTGCCCGAACATATCTATTGGTTCAGGAAGCCGACAATAGCCGATGTAGTAGATGTTCATACTCATCATGTGCAGTCGAGCAGGGGAGAGGCGATTCGTAGTGCCAAGCCAGAAGAGATTGTAAAAGATGACGGCCGATTTTATTCGGTAGGGATGCATCCTTGGTATATCTCGAATGATGAAACTGAGCGAGAGAATGAATGGAAGTCGGTGATAACTTGTGCTGCCTACAATAATGTTGTAGCTTTGGGTGAGACGGGATTGGATAAGCTTTGTGATACTCCTTTCGAACTACAACGGGCAATGTTCGAACGCCATATCCAGCTTTCAGAAGAAGTTCGTTTACCACTCATTATCCATGCCGTAAAGGCCAATGCAGAATTGATTCAGCTTCGCGATCAATATAAACCTTGTATGCCTTGGGTGATTCATGGATTCCGAGGTAAGAAAGAACTGGCGCAAGAGTATCTTCGTCATGGTTTTTATCTATCTTTGGGAGAGCATTATCAAGATGAGGCATTGAAGGCCATCCCCATAGAGAAACTTTTGATGGAGACAGATGAAAGCGACGTTAATATCCGCTTTTTGTACGAAAAGGCTGCCAGTATACGTCAAATGTCTGTAACTGAATTTACTGCTGCGATGCACGAAAACGTGAAGAAAGTCTTTTTTCGTTGCTAAGTTTTGTTTCTACAGAAAAAGAATCGTACTTTTGTACACAATATAATAACTATTTAAATCATTCGATGGATTTTGTAAAAGAATTGACATGGCGCGGTATGGTTCATGATATGATGCCGGGCACAGATGAATTATTAAACAAAGAACATGTAACAGCTTATGTAGGTTTCGATCCTACAGCCGACTCATTACATATCGGTCACTTATGCAGCATTATGATACTGAAACGTCTTCAGCAAGCTGGTCATAAGCCATTGGCTTTGGTAGGTGGAGCAACCGGTATGATTGGCGACCCTTCGGGCAAATCGGCAGAACGTAACTTACTCGACGAACCGACATTAAAGCATAACGTAGCATGTATCAAGGCTCAATTGAGCAAGTTTTTGGATTTTGAGTCGGATGCTCCTAACAGAGCAGAATTGGTGAACAACTACGACTGGATGAAGAACTTCTCTTTCCTTGAGTTCACCCGCGATATTGGCAAGCATATTACTGTCAACTATATGATGGCCAAAGACTCTGTTCAGAAACGTCTGAACGGCGAGGCTCGTGACGGACTTTCTTTTACCGAATTCACTTATCAGCTATTGCAGGCCTACGATTTCTACTATTTATATACTCATAAGGGTTGTAAACTTCAGATGGGTGGTTCGGACCAATGGGGTAATATTACTACAGGTACCGAATTGATTCGTCGTATGAACGGGGGAGAAGCTTATGCGCTGACTTGCCCGCTCATCAAGAAGGCCGACGGAACTAAGTTTGGTAAAACCGAAGGTGGCAATATATGGCTCAACCCTGAATATACTTCACCTTATAAGTTCTATCAGTTCTGGCTCAATGTGAGCGACGATGATGCTGAGCGTTATATTAAGGTGTTCACGATGCTTGGTCAGGAAGAAATAGATGCTTTGATTGCCCAACATAAAGAAGCTCCTCATTTGCGTGCTCTGCAGAAGAAGTTGGCTGAGGAAGTAACTGTTATGGTTCATTCTCGTCAGGACTACGAAACTGCTGTTGATGCTTCAAATATCTTGTTTGGTAATGCTACATCTGAGGCATTGAAGAAACTCGACGAAAATACATTGCTAAGTGTATTCGAAGGCGTTCCTACTTTCGAAGTATCTCGCGATGAACTCTCTGCCGGTGTGAAGGCCGTAGATCTCTTCGTAGAGAAAGCTCCTATCTTTGCTTCGAAAGGTGAGATGCGCAAGTTGGTTCAAGGTGGTGGCGTTTCGATGAATAAAGAGAAACTGGCTGCTTTTGATGCAGAAATAAAGACCACAGACTTGATAGACGATAAGTTCTTGGTAGTGCAAAGAGGTAAGAAAAACTATTTTCTTATCATTGCTAAGTAAAAAAGCTACAAAAAGTTTGGAGAATTACGACATATTCTCTACTTTTGTACCCGATTTAGACAGCAATGTCTAATGTGATTGTTCTATGGTGTAATGGTAGCACTACAGTTTTTGGTTCTGTCAGTCGAAGTTCGAATCTTCGTAGAACAACACAATTAATCCTGGTTCTGAAAAGAGTCGGGATTTTTTGTTTTAGTTTGTATAGGGCTATTGCTTATCATTGGCCTTTGCTAGATCGATATTCCTTCTCAATCCACTATATTTAGCTCTTTTGATAGCGCTATGGCGTGTTATCTTCCTATATTCTTCTTCGCTCAAGTTGTTCCAGTCTTCTTTTGTCATATTGATTAGGGCTTCTTCGGGTTGAAGTTCGGGGGTTGTTGTTGGCTTGGCAAACTTGTTCCATGGGCATACGGCTTGGCATTTGTCGCAACCATAGATAGTATTGTTGATTTTGGATGATAATTCGGGCGAAATTACGCCTTTATTTTCAATAGTAAGATAATTGATGCACTTTGTAGCGTTAAGTTCGTGAGGAGCTTCTAATGCACCCATAGGACAAATATCCAGGCACTTAGTACAATTGCCACAACGGTCGGGTAGGGGACTATCATACTTGTCGGCTTCGGCATTAATCATAAGTTCGCCCAAGAAGAAGCAGGGACCGGCATCGGGGACAATGAGCATGCAGTTCTTCCCAATCCATCCCAAGCCTGCCTTCCATGCCCAAAAACGTTCCAATACAGGTGCTGTATCGCAGAAAGCTCTGCCGCTAAGCGTTGGATATGTTTGTTGCAAAGTAGATAGCAATGCTTGCAGTTTGGGCTTTACTATCTCATGATAGTCTTTGCCATAGGCATACCAAGCTATTTGGTATTCATTATGAGGTATCTGTCGGGTGGGGTAGTAGTTGAGGGCAACAGAGATAATTGTCTTGGTGCCTTCGACAAGCAGACGAGGGTCGAGACGTTTATCACGATAGTTGGCAAGATAGTCCATGCCGGCATTTTTCCTTTCGCCCAACCAATGGTTCAAGAAGGAGCCGATATGTTCTTCTACGGGCTCTGCCTTGGCGAGTCCGCAAATATCAAAGCCGAGACGTTTTGCCTCGGCTTTGACCATATTGCTTGATATAACTTCTTCTATCACAATGTCTTGAAAGTATAACCTTCTTTGATGAGATATTCTAAAGCTCTTGGTAGTGCGTAGGGCAGATTACCATTGTTCCATGATTTAAGCGAGTCGTGGAAGGTGATGATCGAACCGTTTCGCACATATCTTTTCACGTTTTCAAATACCTGTGGACCCTTCAGTTTCTTACTATAGTCGCGAGTCACTAAATCCCACATGATGACTTTGTAATACTTCTTCAGTTCCCAATATTGCGCAATTCTCATGTGTCCATGAGGTGGTCTGAACAAATCTGTATGCATCAGCTCATTGGCTTTGTTGGTATTGGCAAGATAGCTTTCCTTTGTATGCTCGAAACCTTTAATATGGTTGAATGTATGGTTACCTATACGGTGTCCAGCCTCTACTACCATTTTGAATGTTTCGGGATGCTTCTTGATATTTTCACCAACTAAAAAGAAGGTAGCATGTATGCCGTACTTCTTCAATAAGTCTAGTACCCACGGTGTCACTTCCGGTATCGGGCCGTCGTCGAAAGTCAGATAAACTGCCTTTTCGTTCGGGTCTTTCCGGAAGATTGCCGAAGGATATAGCGCTCTAAAAAAGCGCGGTGGTTGTTCTATAAGCATCTTTATCTTACTGCGCAGACTTCATATAGCGGGCATACTTATCGTAGATAGTATTGAGCTGTATGGTGTACTGCTTGCTTAAGTTAGATTTGTATTTGGTCATCAACTTCACTTCTTGATCGAGTATTGCCAGATTGAATTCTATCTCTTGCGAAGATATTGATATCTGTTGGATGCCCATCGAGAGGTACCAGTTGAGGTATTCTATAGATTTCTTTGCCAAATCATTGATGATATGGTCTGCTTGAGCTTTCTTGCCGAGTTGGTAATAAGCTTCTGCCATCTGGATAGAGCCATTAGAGTAGTCGTACGGAACATTGTATTCGGGAACGACTTTCTCACAATAGTTCAATGCAGCCAATGCCTTGTCGCGTTTGCCTTCTTGCATCAATGCTGTAATCAATTGCGAGAATACTCTACGATGGGTGAAACACATTCTCATCACGTTCTCATCAAGATAGATACCATGTTTATCGATACCACCGAATTTGAACTTATGCATCATATTGTCGTACATCTTTTCTGTATCGACAGTTACACCAGTCTTGTTCGTATCGAATGGAGTGAAACGGTAGGCCAATCCTTCGAGTACGAAGTGGTTGTCCATACCTAGACGATTCTCTGTACCTACGGTGACAGCAATGTAGATAGGACGTGTCCAGTTGCAGTTTTTCAGCAATTCGAGCATCATGAGTTCGCTCTTGTAGAGTGCTCTCTTTCCTTTCAGAGAGATAACCATATTATTAGGTATCTCACCGCCTTTAGGTATCATCATTCCCGATTTGAGAACTGCATTCCTATTGACGTTCATCACCAAACTATCGGTAGGAATGACACGGGCGCTTTCGTTAGAACTATGAACAAAGTTCTTGAATACGTTGTTGATTTCGAAAGGATTGTCGCCCAGCATTGCTTTGTATTTGCCAACTTCTTCACCTCCTGCTCTATAGAGCGAATCTATTTGTGCACCGATTGATGGGTCTATCTGAACATATTCGTTAGTTCCCGATACGTAGTCGATGCGCTTCCAGTTGATTGGAAGTGATGGAGAAGAGTAGGCGGGACGTCTCATCTGGTCTATGTACCAGTCTGTCTGCAAGTAGCTTAAATTACATACTCTCGCATCTTGGCGCACACCTTCTGTATCCATATTGTACCAAAGAGGGAAGGTATCGTTATCACCATTTGTAAAGATGATTGGGTTGCCTTTCTGTTGCATTGAATTCAGATAGTTCTGACCGAAATCACGGCACACATATCTTCCCGAGCGGTCATGGTCGTCCCACGTCTGACCCGCCATCTGTATCGGTATCAGTATACAAGCGATTGTAGCCAGCGAGGCGGCAACAACTTCGCTCACTTTTGCTTTCTTGAGCAGATGAACGATACCGGCGACACCCATTCCTATCCATATTGCAAAGGCATAGAACGAACCTGCATAAGCATAGTCTCGTTCACGGGGCTGACCAGGTGTCTGGTTCAGATAGAGTACAATGGCGATACCCGTCATGAAGAACAAGAAGAATACAACCCAGAATTGTTGTACACCTTTCTTGCCGCGATAGGCTTGCCATAGCAATCCGATGATACCCAATAGTAATGGCAGTCCGTAGAATACGTTATGTCCTTTATTATTAGCCAAGTCTTTAGGCATCAGATCTTGATTACCTGTCAGGTATTTATCAATAGATTTGAATCCCGTAATCCAATTGCCATGCTCTATTTCTCCACTGCCTTGCAGGTCGTTCTGGCGTCCTACGAAGTTCCACATGAAGTACCTCCAATACATGAAGTTGAGCTGATAGGAGAAGAAGAACTTGAGGTTCTCCCACTGTGTAGGCATGTTCACCATTGTTGTTTCTCCGCTTTGCGGATCAAGATATGGCACATCATGTCCCTTAATATTTACCCATTGTTTATACCCGTCGGCATATTGCGAACTATACATTCTTGGGAACAGCATATTCTGTTCGTAGGCATAGCTGGTTTCTCCAGGGATTGACTTATATCTGTCTTTTTCGTCAGGAGATTTCTTCTCTTCACGTATCCATTTTGTTCCAGATGATTCTTCTACCGGTTTCAGATAGTCGCCATCTTGAACGAACTTGACTCTCGAAGTGAAAGCGGGACCATAGAATAATGGTCGTGTACCATATTGTTCACGTCCAAGATACTCACCTAGGGTAAAGATATCTTCTGGGGAGTTTTGATCCATTGGTGGATTGGCTACGGAACGAATTACAATCAGTGCATACGAAGAATAACCGATGACAAGCATCATAGAGCAGATGATAGCGGTATTAAGAGCTCTTGTAGAAACTTTGTATTTCGATTTTTTCTGAACCTTCGGAGAAAGATAAAGGTATAAAGCTGCAATGACAATGATACCTATGATTACAGAACTTGCTCCATGTCCGTAGAAAGGAACACCCAACAGTCCTATCGTGACGATAAATGCATAACGCATTCTGTTGGGATTCTGCTCGCAGAAGGTTTCGTAGGCCGCCCAGATAAGTGCCGCGGCAAGTATTGCGATATAGAATATCACACCGGTGTTGAAAGGCATACCCAATGTGTTGACGCACAAGAGTTCGAACCATCCACCAACTTTTACTACACCTGGTACGATACCATAAAGTACTACTCCAACCAATACCATAGAAGCCAATAGTGCAAGGAGTGAACCTTTCAGATCAGCTTCCGGATGCTTCTTGTAGTAGTACACCAGGACGATGGCAGGTAAGCAAAGCAAGTTGAGCAAGTGAACACCAATGCTAAGTCCGGTGAGGTAGGTGATAAGAATAAGGTATCTGTCAGAGTGGGCTTCATCGGCCACATCTTCCCATTTCAGTATGAGCCAGAAGACAATAGCGGTGAACATCGAAGAGAAGGCGTAAACCTCACCCTCGACCGCACTGAACCAGAATGTATCACTGAATGTATAAGCCATTGCGCCTACAAATCCGGAGCCCATAATGGTGATGAGTTGTGATGTGGTGATATGTTCTTCGTCTTTCACAACGAGCTTGCGAACCAAGTGAGTGATAGTCCAGAACAGGAATAAGATGGTTGCACCACTCATCAGTGCACTCATATAATTCACCATTTTGGCAACTGTCTCAGGACCGCTGGCAAAGTGCGAAAACAAATTTGCTACCAACATAAAGAAAGGTGCTCCAGGCGGGTGTCCTATCTCAAGCTTGTATCCTGTTGTGATGAACTCAGGACAGTCCCAAAAACTGGCTGTCGGCTCTATTGTCAAACAATAGACTGTTGCCGCTATGGCAAATGTAATCCAACCGATAAGGTTGTTTACGTTTTTGTATTGTCTCATCAATTTTGTTAATTAAAAGATATACACAATTTGGTGCAAAGATAGTGCAAACCGAATGCAGTACAAAATAAATGCAATATGAATTTACTTTTTAATGCATACAGTGGGACTCGTTTTCGCATTTGGGCAAAGATAGTGAAAAGATAAATATACCACTTTAAAACGTGTATTAGAATAATATTAATTAACGTGTTCTTGGTGTTGTATAATGCAGATAGGTTTTCTTGGATATTTCCCATATCTAATTATAATGTCATCAAGTATAATGTATTTTATATAAAAAAATCGACGACACAAACTTATATTATACAAGTTTGTGTCGTCGATGAAAATTTAATAAAACAATTTCTTGCTTAATCAATGTGCTTCTAACCAGTTCTTTCCCCAACCGCAATCGGCTTTGAGGGGCACAAGCATCTTATAGGCTCCTTCCATCTCTTTTATCACAATCTGTTCTACACGTTCTCGCTCTTCAGGATAGACGCTGAAGTTCAATTCATCGTGTACTTGCAATATCATCTTACTGCGAAGTCCTTCTGCTTCAAAGCTTTCGTAGATTCTAGCCATCGCTACTTTGATTATGTCGGCAGCACTACCTTGGATAGGAGCGTTGACTGCATTCCTTTCGGCATATCCACGAACAATGGCATTGTGCGAATTGATGTCTGGAAGGAAACGTTTCCTGTGGAACATTGTTTCTACATATCCTTTCTCACGGGCATCTGCGATGCTTTTATCGATGTATGTTCTGACCTGAGGGAATGTGATAAAATAGTTATCGATAAGTTCTTTTGCTTCTTTCCTATCTATGGTGAGTCGCTCTGCCAAACCGAATGCTGATATACCATAAATGATACCAAAGTTGGCAGTCTTGGCTTTACGTCGCATATCAGAGTTCACTTCATCGATAGGAATCTTGTAGATTTTAGCCGCTGTTGCAGCATGTATATCAAAGCCGTGGTTGAAGGCTTCTATCATATTTGTATCTCCACTAAGATGTGCCATGATACGGAGTTCGATTTGAGAATAATCGGCAGAGAAGAATTCGCATCCTTCGTCTGGGATGAATGCCTTTCTTATTTCTTTTCCTTCTTCATCTCTAACCGGTATATTTTGCAAGTTAGGATTGCTCGAACTCAATCTGCCAGTGGAAGTTACGGTTTGATTGAAGGAAGTATGTATACGTCCTGTCTTCGGGTTAATCAACAACGGAAGGTTATCGATATAGGTGCTGAGCAATTTCTTTATACCACGATAGTCGAGTATCTTTTCGATAACCGGATGTTTGTGTCTCAAATTCTCTAGCACTTCTTCGGATGTTACATATTGTCCTGTTTTTGTCTTCTTGGCTTTCTCTACTACTTTCAATTTTTCGAAGAGTACTTCTCCAACTTGCTTTGGTGAGGCGATATTGAAAGTAGTACCGGCAAGTTGGTAAATCTCTTTCTCGATTTCAACCATCTTGGTGCTGAGTTCTGTTGATAGTTGCTTAAGTGCAATCGTATCTACTAAAACTCCATTGCTTTCCATCTTTGCCAAAACTGGTATAAGCGGCATCTCCAAATCGTAGAATAATTGTTCGCAATTGTTTTTCTTCAATTCTTCTACCAATTTGTTTTTAAGCTGGAGTGTGATATCTGCATCTTCGCAAGCGTATTCGTAAACTTCGGTAGGAGCGAGGTCGCGCATATTTTTTTGTTTCTTTCCTCTTTCTCCTATAATTTCTTCGATATGCACTGTTTTGTAGTGTAGGTAGATTTCAGCGAGATAGTCCATGTTGTGATGAAGTTCGGGCTGAATCACATAATGAGCTACCATTGTATCGAAAATCTTTCCTTTCAGTTCGATCCCATAATTTTTAAGAATCAGTATGTCGTACTTAATGTTCTGTCCAATTTTTAAAGTATTGGGATTTTCGAATAGTGGCTTGAATTCATTAACAATATTTAGTGCTTCTTCTTTTTCGGGTGGAACACTTACATAGAATGCTTCGTTTTCTTTAATCGAAAAGCTCATTCCTACCAATTCTGCACTTATTGGGTCTGTTCCCGTAGTCTCAGTATCTAGACTTAAAAAATTGGATGTAATTAAATATTCGATTAAATGCGCTCTTCTTTCTTTATTATCAACGAGTTGGTATTTGGTATCACTTGTTTTTAAGCTTCTAAAATCCGAAATATTTTCGTCTCCCGACTCATCGGTCGGATTTTCAGAAAATAGAGACGGTTGAGAAGTAGCATTTTCATTGCCGAACAATGAAGGTTGATTGACTTCTTTCTTCGGCATCTGATTTTCTCCTAATACTCTTTTGGTGAGTGTATGAAATTCTAAGTCATCGAAGATGGACTTTAATTTTTCTTCGTCCGGTTTTTCTCTTTTGAGTTCCTCAAGATTCAGTTCGATTGGAACATCCAACTTTATTGTTGCCAATAATTTTGAGAGTCGAATCTGTTCTTTATTATTTTCGACTTTCAATTTTAATGCACCCTTTAAGTTGTCCGAATTTTCAAGTAAGCTTTCTATGTTCCCAAATTCGTCTATCAATTTCTGTGCAGTTTTCTCTCCTACTCCCGGACAACCTGGAATATTATCAACTGCATCTCCCATCAGTCCAAGTAGATCGATCACTTGAATCGGGTCTTTCAGTTGGTACTTCTCTTTTATTTCTTCAATACCTAATATCTCGTAACCCTTTTCTCCAGTTTTGGGACGATACAGATATACATTCTTTCTTACCAATTGTGCATAGTCTTTATCGGGTGTCAGCATGTAGGTTTCTATTTCTTCCTTTGATGCTTGTGCCGACAATGTCCCAATCACATCATCTGCCTCAAAGTTTTGTACTTCGAGGATAGGAATGTTGTATGCTCTGATTATCTCTTTTATAATGGGTACGGATTTACTAATATCTTCTGGCGTTTCTTCTCTTTGTGCCTTATATTCCTTATACATTTCTTTGCGGAACGTCGGTCCCGATGGGTCAAAGGCAATGCCAATATGAGTAGGATTTTCTCTTTTCAATACATCTTCTAATGTATTGACGAAACCGAGAACTGCAGAAGTGTTCATTCCTTTTGAATTGATTCTTGGATTCTTGATCATAGCATAGTATGCTCTAAATATCAAGGCATACGCATCTAAAAGAAAAAGTTTGTTATTGAAACTCATAAATTATTGATTTTAGTGCGTAAAATTACGAAAAAATACGTTATTAATGGTTTTATTATTATTTTTGTATCGTAATTAAGATAAAATGGTAAGTATATCAAAAATTAGTCAACCTATTCAGCAAGAATTGTCAGAATTTAGGAACTTATTTGAGTTATCCCTTCGTTCTGATAATCCTTTGCTTCAACGTATCTCTGATCATATCTTAGCCAAAAAGGGAAAGATGATGCGTCCAATTCTAATTTTGTTGATGGCCAGGCTTCATGGTAAAATTGAAAAACCAACTTTATATACAGCAGTTTCATTGGAATTACTTCATACTGCGAGTTTGGTTCATGATGATGTTGTCGATGATAGTAAAGAAAGACGTGGGCAGAAGTCTGTCAATGCGATATTTGACAATCGTGTTGCTGTGCTTTCTGGTGATTATATTTTGGCTACTAGTTTGAATTATGCTTCCAAAACGCGACATATTGATATCATTAATGTTGTATCACGCTTAGGTTGCGATCTTTCTGATGGTGAACTTCTTCAGTTAGAGAATATTGGGAAGATTGACTTTAAAGAGGAAGATTATTACCAAGTTATTCGTAAAAAGACAGCAGCTTTATTCTCTGCCTGTGCCATGACAGGGTCACTTTCTGTATCGGATGATAAAGATTTCTCTGATTTTGCTTTCAGTATTGGTGATTTGATGGGAATTTGTTTCCAAATTCGTGATGATATTTTCGATTATTATGATGAAGATAAGATAGGTAAACCCACTCATCAGGATATGTTAGAAGGTAAACTGACGTTACCAGCCATCTATATTCTTAATCATTTTTCTGAGCCTTGGCTTAAAGATACTGCTATTGGTATAAAAAACGGTACTGCTTCATTGGATGAAATAAAGAAGTTCTCTAACTTTATTATTTCGCATGGTGGAATAGAATACGCCGAGCAAAAAATGAATGAATTTCATCAACAAGCTTTAGATAAGTTATTGACTTTACCTGATAATGAAATCCGCTCTTCTTTGATAGCTTATTTGGATTACATTGTTGGTAGAGATATTTAAATATTCAATTGTATAAGGCTTATAAAATATATTGTACTTATAAGCCCTATACAATCTCATTATTTCTATAGTTTTAGAAGAATTTTATTTCTTCTCCTTCAATTTCTGAGAGTAGGAGATTGGCAAGTCTGCTTGTTCCCAATCTGAATAACTTATTATTCAACCATTCTTCACCAAGAATTTTCTTTACTATTGAATAGTAAACGATTGCATCATGAACAGTATTTATTCCACCAGCCGGTTTAAAACCAACTTTTCTTCCTGTCTTTTCGTAATACTCTTTTATTGCTTGACACATTACGTATGCTGCTTCTGGTGTTGCTGCTGGATTTTGTTTTCCAGTTGAAGTTTTTATGAAATCTGCACCACAGTACATTGCCAGAATTGATGCCTTCTTAATGTTGGTCGCCGTTTTTAAAGCTCCTGTTTCAAGAATTACTTTCAATGTGCGATCTTTGCAAGATGCCTTTATCTCCTCAATATCATCACAAAGACCTTCGTAATCTTTATTGAAGAACTTTCCTACTGGCAGTACAATATCAATCTCTGTTGCACCACCCATTATTGCCATTGCTACTTCGGCAATTTTTACTTCTATAAATGTTTGTGACGAAGGGAAACTGCCTGCTACACAGGTTATCCCAACGTTTTCTACTTCCAGCGTATTTTTTACTATTTCGGCAAAATTAGGGTATACACAGATTGATGCAACATTCTTCAGATTGGCATAATCGTTATCAAATTTGTTTACCTTCTCAGTAAATTCCATAACGGTCTTGTCATTATCTTCTGTCTTTAAAGTTGTTAGATCAATACAATTGAATAGTAATTTCTTTACTTCTTTTGTATCGTTTGTTGGCACTTCTTTTTCGATGATTTCTGCAACCTTTTGGGCAACTTCTTCATCTTTAATGTTGGTATTGTACTTTGCAAGTGCTTCTTCATACTTGCTTTTTTCTTTCATGTTTTCTTCCATATTATCTTAATTTACTGTTGTTTATATGTCTTTCTTTATCTCTATTTGTTTTCTTTTCAATGCTCTTTTGTAGGGCTTCTGTTAGATTAACGCCAGTTTGATTGGCTATACAGATTAATACCCATAATACATCGGCAATTTCTTCTTCTAAATTATCTTTTTCTCCAGCTTTGAATGATTGATCGCCATATTTTCTTGCCATGACTCTTGCAAGTTCACCTACTTCTTCGGTTAGCACCGTCATGTTTGTTAGTTCACTGAAATATCTAACTCCATATTTCTTTATCCACTCATCTACAGCTATTTGCGCCTCTTCTATTGTCATATTATTCTTTATTTTTAGTATCCATTAGTATTGTTACGGGACCATTATTTAAGAGTTCAACTTTCATATCGGCTCCAAATTCTCCAGTCCCTACTTCTTTGCCTAAATCTTTACTGACTTCTTTACAAAATTCTTTATAAAGAGGTTCCGATATTTCTCCTTTTGCAGCTTTAATATATGAAGGTCTGTTGCCTTTCTTAGTCGATGCGTGAAGTGTGAATTGGCTTATTATAAGGATCTCACCACTTATATCAAGTATTGATTTATTCATCACACCATCTTCATCATCAAATATTCTAAGGTTCACGACCTTTTTACTAAGCCATTCTATATCTTCTTTACCATCAGATTCTTCTATACCAACTAATATCAGTAGGCCTTCTCCAATTGCAGATTTAACTACTTGATTGATGGTGACTGATGCATGACTAACTCTCTGAATCACTAAACGCATTTCTATTTATTCTTTTATTATTCTCTGTTTTAACTCTTTATCTTTATCGTTAAGACGTATTTTTTCTTCCCTTTCGTTAAAGATCATTTATACTGAAAACTAAACAAAACTGACGCTTATATCTATGCTTTAACGCCCTTTTTCTTTGCTCTTGTGGCAAAGATAAGGAACATTGTTTGAATAGCAAATTTTATATTATTCTTTCAATCCTTCTTTGATGATTTTAGCTTTTGAAGCACCAATCAGTTCGATTAATTCTTGTTCTTCAGCTTGTCTTATTCTATTCACACTCTTATATTTTTTAAGTAAATTGCTCTTTGTCTTTTCTCCAATTCCTTTAATATTATCTAGTGCAGATGCTATTTGCCTTTTACTCCTTTTATCTCTATGGAATGTGATAGCAAAACGGTGAACCTCATCTTGTATTCTCGTCATTAGTTTGAATAATGCACTATTTTGCTTTAATCCAATCTCCGCTGGTGGAAAACCGAATAATAGTTTCGAAGTGCGGTGATGTCCGTCTTTAGCCAATCCTGCAATAGGTATTTTGAGCTTCAATTCGTCTTCTACTACTTCTCTTACTATATCCATTTGGCCTATTCCACCATCTGTAATGATAAGGTCTGGTAGTGTAGCATTCTCATCTCGAAGTCTAGTATATCTTCTTCTAACTACTTCTGCCATCGATGCATAATCATCAGGGCCAACGACTGTCTTTATATTATACTTCCTATAGTCCTTTTTACATGGTTTCAGCTTTTCGAAGACGATGCATGCTGCTACTGCATCAGAGCCTTGAATATTTGAATTATCGAAGCTTTCTATCCTCATAGGCAGCTTTTCCAGGTGTAGTTGAGATTGAATCTCTTTCATGAGTCTTACATCTCTTTGTTCGGGATTCAACTTTTCAGCCTGTTTCAGCCTATCAACCTTATATTGCTTCACATTCATCTCAGAAAGCTCCAGTAGCTTCTTTTTATCTCCTCGCTGCGGTATGGTAAATATAGTATTTTTCAATTCCAGATCTATTTCGAATGGCACTATGATTTCTTTAGCCTTACTTCCATAGCGCTCTCTCATTTCGGCAATACCCAGTGCCAATAGTTCATCTTTACTCTCATTCAGCCTTTTCTTATATTCGAAGGTGAAAGCTTGATTGATAGCACCTTTTGTGATATGCAGATAGTTGATAAATGCAGATTTCTCACCATCTTCCTCTATATTGAATACATCTATATTATGAAGGGCAGGATTGACAACTTCCGATTTCGATCGGTATTTTTCTATTAGGAGATATCTCCTCTTTAATACTTCAGCTTCTTCGAATTTTAAATTCAAAGATAGCTCTTGCATTTTTTCATATATCTCTTTCGCTATGTCTTGTATGTCCCCACTGAGTATTCTTTTTATTTCCTCAATATTATTCTTATATTCTTCTTTGCTTTGTTTACCAATACATGGCCCTTTGCAGTTATTGATATGATATTCTAAGCATACTTTAAATTTACCATCCCTTATGCTGCTATCGGTAAGATTTAAATTGCAGGTACGTAGAGGGTAAAGATGCTTAATTAAGTCCAGCAAAACATACATTGCCCCTACATTACTATATGGGCCGTAGTATGTACCTCTACCTTTTATTATTTGCCTTGTTTTTATAACTTTTGGAAAAGGTTCGTTTGTAACGCATAGTGAAGGATACGTTTTATCGTCTTTCAGTAATACATTATAGTGAGGCTTATATTTCTTTATTAGATTGTTTTCTAGTAGAAGTGCATCTTCTTCGCTATTTACCACAATATATCTGATATCTGCGATCTTTGTTACTAATAGTTTTGTTTTGAATGAATCATGCTCTTTACTAAAATACGAATAAACTCTTCTTTTTAGGTTCTTAGCCTTACCTACATATATTATAGTTCCTTGATCATTTAGATATTGATAAATGCCTGGACCTTCGGGGAGGTTCATTACTATTCCCCGAATGTAGTCATTCATTTTATCTGTTTGCTTCATAGCTTTACTTTTTATTAATGCTATCAATATATTTTCTAACTCTAATTTTCTTCTATATTATCTATTCTTATTCTCTTCTCAAAACGTCTCTTTATCTCTTTCTTAAAGTATAACTTTAATTCGATTTTTGAAAAACATTATTTCCTTTATTCATTTATTCTCAGCTATTTAAATACTGATACGTCAACCCTTCGTTTCACGTGAAACGCGAGGAACATTCTTACTGTTGAGCCATTACTAAGAGAACATTGATATCACTTGGTGATACTCCGGGAATACGACTAGCTTGCGCTATTGTCTCAGGATCTATATTAATTAATTTCTGCCTAGCTTCTGTAGAAAGAGATTGTATAGAGGCATAATCGAATTTACCTTTTATTTTAATATTTTCAAGTCGAACCATTTTATCGGCAATCATTCTTTCTCTCTGAATATATCCTTGATATTTGATTTTAATTTCTGCAGCTTCTATTATTTCTTCTTTACGATTGTCTATAGAAGATAATACTTCGTTGAAATCGCTTATTTGTTCCGCTATATTATTTAGCGTTATTTGCGGACGATTAATTAATTCAATAAGCTTACAACCATGACGAAGTGGAGTAGTACCTATGCTTTCTAACCAAGAATTTATTAATGTAGGCTTAATAGAATAATTCTTCGCAAATTCTTCGATTTTATCGATATTTTCGTGCTTTGATTGAACCAATGCGTTACGTTCTGCCGTAGCCAAACCTATTTGGTAACTTCTGTTTGTCAGTCTCATGTCGGCGTCGTCCATTCTAAGTAAAATGCGGTATTCGGCTCTTGATGTGAACATACGATACGGTTCATCTACTCCTTTCGTAACAAGGTCATCGATAAGCACTCCAATATAAGCTTCATCTCTTGCCAAAACGAAAGGCTGTCCTCCGTGGCAATTAATATGCGCATTGATACCAGCTATTGTTCCTTGCCCTCCAGCTTCTTCATATCCTGTAGTACCATTTACTTGTCCTGCGAAGAATAGATTTTTCACTTTCTTCGATTCCAAATTGTGTTTCAACTGTGTTGGATCGAAGTAATCGTATTCTATTGCATAGCCGGGACGATAAACTACTAAATCGCTAAATGCAGGAATCTCTTTCAATGCTCTGATTTGAATATCCATTGGGAGCGATGAAGAAAAGCCATTTAAATAAAGTTCATGTGTTGTTGTGCCTTCGGGCTCCAAGAATAATTGATGTTGGTCTTTATCTGGGAAAGTGAAGAGCTTTGTCTCGATGCTCGGGCAATATCTCGGACCTATACTTTTGATTTGTCCGTTGAATAGGGGAGAATCATCAAGTCCGGAACGTAGTATGTCGTGAACTTTTGTATTGGTAAAGCAAGTCCAACAAGGGCGTTGTAGCAATTCTCTTTTGTCCATTGGTAAGAAAGAGAAATGATGAAAATCATTTTCGCCTTCTTGCACTTCCATATCTTCAAAATGTACACTTCTTCCGTCAATTCTTACTGGTGTACCAGTCTTCATACGGTCAGATTTTATTCCGAACGAGTTGATAGATTCTGTAAGATGATAAGAAGCCGGTTCTGCCGAACGACCGCCAGGCATCTTATTTCTGCCAATGTGCATCAATCCATTCAAGAATGTTCCGGCGGTAAGTACAACACATTTTGCTTTTAGTGTTACGTTCCAGCAAGTGATAACACCTGTTACCTCACCATTTTCGACAATCAGTTCGCGAACAGTGTCTTGCCAGATATTTAAGTTTGGAGTATTCTCGAGTACTTCTCTCCATGTCCAAATGAATTTATTTCTATCACATTGGGCTCTCGGACTCCACATGGCGGGACCTTTCGAACGGTTGAGAATGCGGAATTGTATGGCAGTCTTGTCGGTTACAATACCCATATTGCCGCCTAGTGCATCTATCTCTCTTACTATTTGTCCTTTTGCAATACCACCGACAGCTGGGTTGCAACTCATTTGTCCCACCTTGTTCATATCCATTGTGACAAGGCAGGTTTTCGAACCTAAGTTGGCTGCTGCGGTAGCTGCCTCACAGCCTGCATGACCGCCGCCGATAACGATTACGTCGTAATTAAAATCCATTTAAACCTTTCTTCTTTATATACTATTGGCTGCAAAGTTATGAAAAAGAGAGTTGCAGAGGTAAATTACTTAGCTAAAAAGCATTATTTTTCTATTTTCTCTTTATATTTTTCTATATCTTTGTCACGAAACATTCAAAATCATTACATTTATGAAACTACTAACAATTGGAAAGAGTTCCTTTTTTCTCGCTGCGCTACTCAGCGTGGGAATTGCCTTTGCTCAGACAGGCAATGAATGGAAGGACCCTCAAGTTAATGCCGTGAATCGATTGCCTATGCACGCTACGTTTTTCCGTTATGGAGATACTGAATCAGCTTTAGCGGGTAATATGAAACAGTCTCCTTATTATTTAAGTCTGAATGGAACATGGAAGTTCAATGGAGTTCAGAATGCCGATCAGCGCCCTACTGATTTTTATAAAACAGATTATAATGATGAAAGTTGGCGTACGATGCCAGTTCCCGGAATTTGGGAAGTAAACGGATTTGGCGATCCGCTTTATGTCAATGCCGATTATGCTTGGCGTGGTCATGCCTCTTATACGCCTCCTCTCGTTCCTACCGAGCAGAATAGGGTAGGTTCTTATCGACGCACTATTACTATTCCTGCTGATTGGAAGGGCAAACAAGTTATCGCTCATTTTGGTTCGGTCACTTCCAATATTTATTTATATGTCAACGGTAAGTTCGTTGGATACAGTGAGGATAGCAAACTCGATACCGAATTTGATATTACCAACTTCCTTAAACCTGGAGACAATCTCATTGCTTTTCAGGTATTTCGTTGGTGCGATGGAACCTATCTTGAATGTCAAGATTTTTGGCGCCTGAGTGGCGTTGCTCGAGATAGTTATCTTTATGCTGTCAACCCTCGCCATATTGAAGATATTAATGTGACTCCCGATTTGGACCCAGATTATAATAATGGCTCTCTTGCCATCGACGTGAAGATG
>DAIUBN010000004.1:0-41635 GCA_036846645.1 Bacteroidaceae bacterium
AGAGGGAAATAGGTTAGCTACTTGATTGATTATTTTATGGTAGATAGTATATACACCTTCCTGTGAAGCGCAAAGCATGAGGTTGGTAGTTTTTCCAAGTACCTTTTTGATAGTATCGCTCGTTGTACATCCCAGTTCGGGATAAGCAGCCAGAATGGCTACAGTATGTCCGGGAATGTCTAGTTCGGGAACAATCTCTATATTTCTTTTGGCTCCATATTCAATCAGTTCTTTCAGTTCGTCTTGAGTATAGAACGGACCTGCAGCAGTGAGTTTTGGCTCGCCTTTAATTTCCATTCTCCAGCCCTGGTCGTCTGTGAGATGTAATTGAAGCACGTTATATTTATACTTCATCATTTGATCCATGAAGATTTTCACATCCTTGGCCGGGATGAAGTTACGTGCCGGATCGAGCATTAAAGCTCGACGTTCAATTCGTGGAGAATCGTCTATTGTTACTGCAGTGATCTGATGTTTAGAAGTGCGGCAAACATCGCCCAGCATGAGTTGGTCGAAAGTCATCACACCATATAACACAGCTTCGGGAGTAGCTCCAGAGATAAGTATTTTGGATGCATCGATTTTAATCGAATAGTGCTCTCTGCCCTTCATTTGATTGTCGAGCATCAAGCAGATTCCGGCATTGTGCATGGCTATATTATCTGACTTGTTCAACGACAGATTCAGCCGGCGTGAGATGATATTTTGAAGACATGATGCCGCAAAATCGAGTTTGCTGTTGTTAGAGTATATTCTATCGGTGGTTCGTATCTGATAGAATTTATTCTGAATTGTAGTACATTTGTTGGGCATAGGGATAAGTGCCGACAAGTTAGTCTGTGCCATTGTAAAAATGGCAGACAGCAATAAAAATGATAAGATAATAGTAAATTTAAATTTAGAATTGTAGTTCATCGCTTGTAGAAAATAAATTAGTAAATAGTATATGTCGGCTACAAAGATAGTATAAGCTAGGGGTAATACAAAAAAATGACTCGAATATTTTAATAATTATCGAATATCAAACTAATCTTTGATATGATATACGTATAAATAATTAATAATTGGAATAACAGCGTCAGGACTGTGCTACTTTGTTATCAAAGACGATATTGAACATTGATTTAGTATTTTATGGATTATTTCTGTTGTATTTTATCTGATATATGGAATAGTACCATTAAAGATTTTGTGCAATATCTAAGAAAATAATCGTCGAAAATTTGGAGCATACAATAATATTTCCTACTTTTGCACCGCGTTTCAAAAGAAACACATTACATGGTGGCTATAGTTCAGTTGGTTAGAGCGTCAGATTGTGGTTCTGAATGTCGTGGGTTCGAGTCCCACTAGCCACCCACCGAAAGCTAAGTATCTTGATAGGTACTTAGCTTTTTTGTTTATGGAGTATTGCTAAGCAGTATAAGAAGAATAACATATTTGAAGATTCCAGAATAACCAATTAAATAAATGATTACCTTTGTTTATCATTTGTTTAACCGTATATAAAAATTCAATGACATGAAGAAATCTACTATGTTGGTGGCAGTTGCCATGCTCCTGAGCTGCTCTATTGGCGCAAAGGCACAGAAGTTTGACCATTTGGCTGATACGCCTGCGATGGGCTGGAATAGTTGGAACAAGTATCAGTGTAATATCAATGAGGACTTAATTAAAGGAATTGTAGATGCTATGGAATCTACAGGATTGAAGGATGCGGGTTATCAGTACGTCAATCTGGATGATGGATGGCATGGACAACGTGATGCCGATGGTTTCATACAATGCGATGCTAAGAAATTTCCGTCGGGTATGAAGGCACTGTCTGACTATGCTCATGCTAAGGGACTGAAACTGGGTATTTATTCTTGCTGTGGTAAACTGACATGTGCCGGATATCCGGCTAGTTTGGGACATGAATATCAAGATGCTTTGCAATATGCTCGTTGGGGTATTGACTATCTGAAAGAGGATTGGTGCTATTGCGAAACAGTCAATCCAAAAGGTGCATACGCTTTGATGCGTGACGCATTGCATGATGCCGGCCGTCCTATTTATTTCAGTATGTGCGAATGGGGATCTAACAAACCTTGGGAATGGGCAAAAGATACTGGACATTCTTGGCGTACTACCGGTGATATACAGTGCAATTGGAAGAGTGTGATGACTATTCTCGATAAGAACAAGGTGTTGCGCAAATATGCTGGTCCAGGTCATTGGAACGATCCTGATATGTTGGAAGTAGGTAATGGTATGCCGGTCAATGAAGATCGTGCTCACTTTACAATGTGGTGCATGATGTCGGCTCCATTGATTCTTGGTAACGATATCCGCAACATGAAACCTGAGACTGCTGCTATCTTGCTCAACAAAGATGTGATAGCCCTCGATCAAGATAAACTTGGTGTTCAAGGGATGATGTTCTCATCGGTAGAGAATGTAGAATATTGGGTTAAACCTCTCGCTGATGGCGATTGGGCATTCTGTATATTGAATCGTAACGAACAACCTCAGAAATGTGGCATCGATTGGAGAATGTTCGATTTCAAAGACGAAGTAAGCGGCTGTGCTACAAATCTTCAGACGAAAGTGTATACACTTCGCAATCTTTGGACAAAGAAGATGGAGGGTACTACCAAACGAGTAAAGACTGTTGTTGTTCCTGCTCATGACGTACTCGTCTATCGAATGACGGAGAAAAAATAAGAGCCTTTTGTTTTTGTGAGATTAGAAAGACACTATAAATATTTCTCGCTCGTAGATATTGTTGATGATTCAAACAAATTATCTGCGAGCGAGAATTGTTATATATGATAAAGTTGAATTGCTTTATTACTAATTGAGACTACCGCCATCGCCAATATCTCCAACCGAACCACCATTCCCTGCAGGTATTGTATAAGCTACTTTATAGCGTTGAGCTGCCGAAAGCGTGATAGAGGTTGTTGTGAAGTTCTTGGTGTAGGTTTTGCTGTCACTAGTCGTTATCGTCATCGAAAGTCCGTTGATAGTACTTGGATAGACAACAGCATATACTGTGTATACTTTGCTTAATGTGCTGCCACCTGTTACTGTGATGGTGCCGTTTGTGGAGATTATCAGACCATCTGTTGACAGATTGAAAACACCTGTTGTGTACAATCCCGATGTAGCCGATAGTGCTATTGATGTACCAGTGACGCTTGTGGAAGGTAACGTAATATCAAAGCGGATGATAGCCATGCGATGCGAGAAAGTGAATGATGGTACAGTACTTTCTGAATAAGTAGTGCTCGTGGTCATGTAGTCGTAGTTGCTGAGAGTACTGAGAGTACCACCTGTTTGCGAAGCAATGTTTTTGGTAATAGAAGTAGGAGAAGTATCCGCTGTGCTAGAAGGATAGAATGCCAGCAAAGATGTACTCGAACCACTTGGTAGTGTTCCGTTAAACGTTCCCGATTTAGTTCCGGCTCCATCGCTCAAAATAAATTTGGTTGGAGTCTGGTTACTTGTGCCGCGATACAAAGAAAATGCATCGTTGGCATTCCATGTGACAGTCAAACCGGTAGCTTCGGTGTAATCAAGTCGTGAAGATGCCTCGGTAAAAGCCTTAATTGAAATTGCTTTGCTCTCATTTTGAGTGACAGAATCATTGTTGCTGCAACTCGAAGCACCTAAAAGTAGAATTAATAATGTGCATCCACTCAGTGCTGTAAGTTTGTTTCTTTTCTTCATGGCAGTGAAATTATAGTAATTTTGTATATTAATTTAATGAGTTTGATCGTTTGGCGATTAGTAATAGAGTCGTCTAATAATAGCTGAAACACAGCTTACAGTATATTCGACGCTCCAAATATATTTATTTTTATCAGAATAACAATAATCTTGATTCAGTTTTGATTCTAAAATCATAAATATCTGCATAAAGGCATAAACTTACTTTTATTATTGATATAAACAGTTCGATTCATCTTCAGTTTTTTATCTCTTCATGAATAAAAGTTCGTTTTGCAGTGTGGAACCATCGTTCCGCAGTGTAAAACGATCATTCCGCAGTGCAGAACGATCGTTCCACACTGTAGAATGAATTATATTTCTTTTTCCGGTAAATTTTTCTTCTTCATGTCATGATGATTTCATCTTGGTATGAGAAGAAATAGGTATTATACTTTCTCTGCAGGTGCACCGATGAATCTGTTTTCGGCAGGTAGTGTTTCGTTCTTCATCAAAACTGATAGCGGCTCGAGAATGGCATTCTTTTCCATCTTAGAATCGTAGAGCACTACCGACATGCCACCGACAGAGCAGTTTTCTTCGAGCGTGACATACGACATCTTCATTACACGATCTTCAAATAGATGGGTCTGCATGGTGCAGTTATCGTTCATTGTCGAATAGTCACCGGCATGAATCAGGTCGAACTCTGTGATCTGCGTCGTGAAGAAGCAAGTACGTTTTCCAATCTTACAGCCCAACATGCGGAGGGGATATTTAATAAATGGCGTACCCGTAAGAATATTCAAGAAGAACAGTACGAGGAAGTTCTCGTACAGACCGGTTACCAATTCGCTACGCCATACGAATCCGCTCCAAAGAGGCTTGTTCTGTGGTTTGTATTTACCTATCACAATCCATTTGAATAATGCCATGATGAGTGTCCCAAAGAAGGCTGCACCGATATAGAGTAGCGGGAACCATAGAAACAGTTCGCCAAGGTCTTTATCAATCTGCATATACGATGCTACTTCGGTAATGAAGCCTGCCATCAATATAAATAAGGTAGAGGGTAGCACTACTCTGAAAAATTCGATAAAGTAGCGATAACAGAATAGCTTCTTAGATGGTTTGTAGGTGCGATCGGAAGAGAAATCATGATTGACATCTCTACGAGGAAGGAATACTGCTGGAGAACCGAACCAATTGGTTCCGTCTTTGACCGGAAGATTCTCTTTCTGCATTTTCGACAATACGCCTACCAGAACATCGTTGCCCAAGCGGTCGCCAGGACTAAGTACGGCACTGTTGCCTACAAAGGTGCGGTTGCCGATATAGGTTTTGGCTATTTCGATATAGCCGTTTCTGACGTATGATGCACCAACTGAAACAGAGTCTGCGAGGAAACATTCATCACCGGTCACCAAAAGGTCGGGTGAGATGAACTCTACGGTAGAGATTTCTACCCGCTTGCCCATCTTTACTCCCAGTAGTTTGAACCACTTCTGAAGATAAAGAGTGGTGTAGAGTGTACCGATGACTTGCAGACTAAGTTTCATAAGTTGGTCGAAAAACCATTTTTTATAGTAGAACAAGCTGTCTACTTTGTATTTGCCTTCTTTGATATTACCGAGCATAAGCCATTTGACGATAGCAATAATCACGGTGAGCAGCACAACGAAAGATACGCCGACAAAGAGAGTGACCCATGTATTGCTCCATATATCACTGACATAATTGATGTGTGCCACCAATATCATTCCAGGGAAGAAGGCTATCATTGTAACCAATGGAATGATAAATACTGAAATGAGCGATAACAATACATACTTGGCAGACCACAAAGGTATCGTTTTCTCTATTTTATTCTTGCTGATAAATGCAGCAGGCGAACCACCCCAATTCTCACCGTCGGGAATAACACAACCATCTGAGACCAGTGTAAGATCTTCTACTGAGCTACCTTTACCAATCTTAGAGTTCTGTGCCAGACAGCATCGAGTGCCTACAAAAGCATTATCGCCCAGTTCTATTTTGCCTATTTTGAGCCATCCATCTTCTATGGTGTAGCCTCTAAGATGAGTATCGGTACAGATGCTCACATTCTCGCCCAAAGAGATGAGGTCGAATGCATCGATAGCCGAAGTATTGATATAACAATTCCGTCCTATTTTGGCACCCATCAATCTGAGGAACCAGTTCATGATAGCAGTTCCTGTGAAATAGATGACAGGGCAGATAGCAGTGACTTTGCCTACAATCCAAAAGCGGAAGTAGTAACTACCCCATAGATGATACTTGCCAGGCTTGATGCGGCCCAGTACCAACCATTTGAATATGATAGAGAAAATGGTGAGCATGGGTAAAATCAGGAAATATGCAAATAAACTGATAACGACACAATCCCAAATATTATTGTCGGCCTGATAGTAATAGGAGTAGACGAAGAACGGACCGAGCCATTCCAATCCGAAGAGCAAGGTGAGGAATATAAGCGCGATGCCCTGGCTGCAACTGCAGAGATAATACTTCCAGGTAGGCACCTTATAGATATCGCGTTCTTCGTGATGTACGTTCTTGGCGGGACGTTTCTTCTCCAAATCTTTGGCAAGGTCGGCAAGAACAGGATATTTGTAGATATCGGCTACCGACATATTCTCGAACATCTTATGCTCTCTCAACTTGGATGTCACAACAGCTGCGAGCAAAGAATGTCCACCCAAGTCGTTGAAGAAATGATCGTCCATCGATATATCATCTCTATGTATCTCTTCGGCGATAACTTGTACCAATGTCTTCTCGAGTTCGGTAGAAGCAGCGATAATCGTCTTGTCTTGAGAGAAGCTGAGTGGCGTTTTGGGCGCGGGCAATCGTTTGCGGTCTATCTTCTGACTCGTTGTCATCGGAAGTTCATCAATTTCATCGAGTGTAGAAGGAATCATATAATAAGGAAGCAACCGGCGCAGCTGTAATGAAATGGCCTCACGGTCAATTATCTTGCCTTCGGCAAGTACTACAAAAGCGGCCAGTTGCTGAGTGGTTTGGTCGAGGGTAACAGCCGCAGTCTGGATAGCTTCGTTCTGCATGAGCAGGCCTTCTATTTCGGCAAGCTCTACACGGAATCCACGTACTTTGACTTGAGCGTCGGCACGACCTAGGAAAATAAAGTCTCTCTCTCTATTATATTTAGCCAAATCGCCGGTACGGTAATATCTTTTCTTACTTCCGCAATAACGATCGGTTTCAATAAATTTCTTATCTGTGAGGTCTTGGCGATGCAGATAGCCACGGGCGATACTCTCGCCGCCTATCAGTATCTCGCCTTCTTTATCTATCTCGTCGATAGCATTGAGTTGATCGTCAACCAATAATACGTCGTAGCCTTCGAGCGCTTTGCCGATAGTCACCTCTTCTCCCGGATGCAGAATAGCATAAGTGGCAATGACTGTGGCTTCGGTTGGACCATAAGTATTGTAGACTGTTCGTCCTGGTTTGCACCAACGATTCACAATATCTTTAGGGCACACTTCACCACCGAATATCAATATTTTCAGGCTCGGTATATCTTCTTTCACCATGGAGAGAAGGGTAGGAGCACAAGATAAGAATGTAATACCCAAGTCGCGCAGTTTACCAGAGAATTGGTCGCCAGAACGCATGATATCGAATGTGCCGATAACGAGAGTGGCACCTACTGATAAAGGCACCCATATTTCTTCTACCGAGGCATCGAAAGAAACAGAAAATCCTTGTAGTGCACGGTCTGTGTGGTCTATCGGATATATCTTCTGAGCGCCATGGACGTAAGTCACGGCATTTTTGTGCATCAAGAGCACACCTTTCGGTTTGCCGGTAGTGCCCGATGTATAAATCATGTAGCACAGATTGTCGGGCTTGCGATCTTCTACTACAGGTTTGGTGTCAGCATAGTTATCGAGCAGGCTGAAAGATTGGTCTATATTATATATGGTGAAAGGGTTGAACTGACTACCTATCTTTTCGAGTATTTCGTCGGAAGAAATGAGTAGTTTTGCGTCGGCATCCTCCATGATAAAGTTGACGCGTTCGGCTGGAATTTCCGGATCTAATGGTATATAGGCCGCACCTGCTTTCAGAATACCAAGCATGACAATGATAACTTCTGCTCTTCTCGGTAGTAATATTACTACTTTGTCTTCTGGCTTGATACCTTGTTGTTGCAGGTAGCACGCCAATCGGTTGGCTGTTTGTTCTGTTTCGGTATATGTATATCTCTTATTGCCTTCTTCGATAGCAATGTTATTGGGATATTTGCGTACCGATTCTTCAAAGTAATTTTCTAGATACATTCAATCTATTATTATAATAATTTTAGTACTCATATTTGAACTTCGTAGTGTGGCAAAGTTAACTAACATCTAGGCATCTTTACCCAAAATCGTATTAGAATAACATTAAAATTTAAATTAAGGTGTGCAGTATAAAAATCATCTCCGATTGTTTGCAGAATATTTTAGGAATCACCATCTTTGCGTTTATGAAACTAATATCTTGGAATGTGAACGGCCTACGGGCTGTTATGAAGAAGGACTTTCTTCAGAAATTAGAAAATATGAATGCCGACGTGCTCTGCATTCAAGAGACTAAAGCGCAAGACGACCAGGTGAAAGAAGCACTTGCCGACTTGCAGGGTTATCATGTATATTGCAATTCGGCTGTTCGTAAAGGCTATTCGGGAACTGCCGTACTGAGCAAAGTAGAACCCCTTAGTGTAACCACTGATATGGGTATCGAAGAACACGACCAGGAAGGGCGTGTCATCACAGTAGAATTTGAAGATTTCTATCTGATAGATGTGTATGTACCCAATTCGGGAGCAGAACTAGCTCGTTTGGATTATCGTGGCAATTGGGACAAGGCTCTGCTGGCATATATGAAGAAGCTGGAAGAGAAGAAACCTGTTGCAATTTGTGGTGATTTTAATGTCGCTCATGAGCCTATCGATATAGCTCGTCCAAAAGAGAACTATAATAAGGCAGCAGGCTATACTCAAAAAGAAATAGATGGTATGGACAACTTCATCGCTGGAGGTTTTGTTGATACTTTCCGCCATTTCTATCCCGATAAGAAGGATACTTATTCTTGGTGGAGTTATCGCTTTGGTGCCAGAGAAAAGAACATTGGTTGGCGTATTGATTACTTTTTAATCAGTCAGTCGCTTGTACCTCGTCTTCAAGAAGCATTTATTATGCAAGAAATAGATGGTTCAGATCATTGTCCCGTAGGTATTAAGATTGGCTAATACTAGATAGCCAAACTGAGTGTCACACCTAGCGAGCGATACCCTTTTTTCTCAAAACCCATACAGAAGCCGACACGGGCTTTTTCTTCCACACCACAAGAATAGGATGCCTCAATGTAGGGGCATTCATCGGGTGTGGCAAGAGCGCGGAGATGGAGACCTTCGTCAAATTTCTTATGGCGGAAAAATGGAAGGTATTTTATTAATAGATAAGGCGTGTACCAAGTTGTATTAACCATTGCCCAGCGTTCTGTAGTACTGAATGTGTAGCAGTCCAACAAGAAGAAACCATAGCTTAGAGGACGTTTTGTAGAGGTTCTCTGCACAGTGGGGAAGTGATGATAGTCTGGAAACTCCATACCGTTGCGGTTGTAGAAGAAACCGGCTTCTGCTGTCCAAATAAATTTGTTGAATAATCCCACATTAATAGTCTGCCTGATGCCAGCTTGTATCTTTGTATAGGCTGGTGATCTATCTGCCGATGCTATTCTGAAAGCTTTAGTATATGAAAAACTGATGGTAGGATTTTCGGTCTCTTCATATACTTTTCTATTATCTACAATGCGGTAATAACTGCATGGAGTATATTCGAAAGCCAATTGAAACTTCAATATTCGGTTGGCACTCATTTCTGTCCAGTTAGCTAGCCGAGGTACATTTGCTTCGGCCTTACCACCGAGGATGCTATGGTGAACAGTATTCTCTAGCTTATGGCGACGTTCCCAACTCAGTGATGTGCGGAACATCAAACCATTGAAAGGTTCTATCTGATTGCTGAGAGTAATATATCGCTTATCAAAAAACTTCACATAGTTGTCGGCGTAAATAAGTGATGAAACAGCATTGAATTTTCTATCTTCACCAGTCTCCTCGTTGTAGTCTTGACTTGTTGATCCAATTTGGAGAGAAACTTTTCCGTTAGCTCTAGGTGCGTATGTCACAGTCATGTCTCCTGTAGTGAGCCATCTACGTCTTCCTGTTGTATAATAGGCAGAAGGTGTAAATTCTAGTGTGCTGGATTTCGAAATACGCCATCCTAAACCCAACTTGTATCCTATCCATGCGCCATCTACAAAGTTATATTCTGGAATCATGGACAGCAAGTTGTAGCAACGCACCCATTGCTTGCCATTTCTTGTGGTAAAATAATCGCCTTTCGTTATTAAATTATACCAAGTATTCACATCTCCCCAGTCTTTCCAATTCTTGATATTGAAATGAAACTGCTTTTGCTGTTGCTCGGGTTGTATAGTATGATAACTCTCAATTTCATCGGGAAGAAGTGGTACACTACGTATCGAATCCCAGCGAAGAGAATCTCTGGAGAGTGCATTGCTATCTACAGAAAGTGAAACCAAGTCTTTGGGTAATACACGTTCAAACCGATGTTTGCCTCTAAGAAATTGAGGTCTTATACTGGCTAAAGAATCATTCTCACTAGTAATAAAATTGTTATATTTGATGCTATGGATATTTTGCGATAGGGCCTGGAATCCAATGTTGTGATAGTTGATGCTTGCCTGAATTGTAATCGGCATAAATGTGTTTGGAGAAATCTCTTTGCAGATAGTATTAATATCAGCTATGATATGATTGTCGAATATCAGTAGGTTGAACCCCGAGATACACCATATTTTGTCAACGATATAGATATATCCGCTAACCAATACAGATTCCATCGTCTTTGGTATAACCTGTATTTTGTAAATAGTATGACCTAACTCTTGAGTGGTACAGACAAGTACATAACGATAATATCTCATTGCATCGTTGGCAATCGGTGATAATTTCCCGAAAATCTTTTCGTCGTAGATATTAGTGGTTTTGATATCTACATCAGCATTCATCTCTGTTGGAAGGTTGGTAGTTTTGGATACCGTTCTAATGTCGTATCGATAAGGATATTGATAATCTATCTTAGAATGCTCTTCGTTGACTACAAGTTTGCCTTCGTAATTGTTAGCCAAATAGCGAACTGCCTTTGATACTTTTCGGATGCCTGGAATTTTCACCAATCTTTCTCTGTTCTTAGAATAGATATCAGCTTGGTAACTTATTATTTTATTGCGGTAGTTAGGAGCTGCATCTATAGCTGCCCTAATAATTGTTTGTGCTTCGTTTTCATTATTATCTTTATCAGCTAGGGTATAATGACGACGGTTGAGAATTATGTTTTGAGAAACTCCTGCCTGAGTTTGATGAAGTTGCCATTTCATTTCGTCATATCCAGGGCAGGATACCTCGCAAGAATATTCACCTGGAGAGAGATTTATCGAGAAGGAACCGTTCATGTCGGTCATCACACCGGCATATATATTTTTAATGTAGAGTGATGCATGTGGTATAGGCTTTCCCTGAGAGTCGAGAATCAAGCCTTTGAATGATTGCGCATTAGCAGTTAGCATCGACAGCAAGGTTAATAATATTAATAAGCGGATACGCATCATCTTTTTGATTTATTATTGTTTAAATTGAAGACAAAAGTAGTAAAATAGCGAGATTTTTTCAAATGTTTTTGTATTTTTGAAGGCTCAATGCAAAAAAAAATGAATAATGAAAGATAACGATTGGAAAAAACATCTCAATGTAGTCTATTCTACGAATCCCGATTTTCAGTTTGATGACAATCAGGGAGAACAACAAAATACACTTCCTCCACAACAACAAAAGCTTAGAGTGCGTATCGACAAACGCAATAGAGGAGGTAAGGTTGTGACTCTCGTTACGGGTTTTGTTGGCTCTGATGATGATTTACAGGTTTTAAGCAAAATGCTGAAAGTGAAATGTGGCGTTGGAGGAAGTGCCAAAGATGGTGAGATCATCGTTCAAGGAGAACGCCGCGATCAAGTTATCGCTTTATTGAAAGCTGCTGGATATTCGGGCACCAAATGATTACTTATATATTAATGTATAGTATATGGAACAATCATTGACTCTTCTTGAACTGAATACGTTGGTGAAGCGTAGTTTGGAACAATGTATGCCCGACGAATATTGGATTGAGGCTGAACTTAGTGAGGTACATTCCAATTCGGGACATTGTTATTTGGAATTTGTTCAGAATGATGAACGCACTGGTCGTAGTATGGCCAAAGCGCGAGGTATCATCTGGCAGCAAACTTTTGCTTTGCTTAAGCCATATTTTGAAGATACTACTGGACAACGATTTACGTCGGGCATTAAAGTAAGAGTACTGGTGACTGTCAATTTTCATGAAGTTTTTGGATATAGTCTGATTGTTCTTCAAATAGACCCGGCTTATACACTGGGCGACATGGCGTTGAAGCGGCAACAGATACTACGACAATTGGAACAAGATGGTATTATCAATCTGAACAAGGAATTGCCAATGCCGCTCTTGCCACAACGAATAGCCGTCATATCTTCGAGTACTGCTGCCGGTTATGGCGATTTCTGCAATCAACTGAAGCACAATGAGCAGAATTTTACTTTCAGTATCGAATTGTTTCAGGCCACTATGCAAGGTAATCAGACCGAACAATCTGTATTGGAAGCTATGCAGCAAATAGAAAGTCGCTATAGAGAGTTTGATGTGCTTGTCATCATTCGTGGCGGTGGTGCAACGTCCGACTTAGCTTGTTTCGATAGTTATCTATTGGCAGCTGCTGTTGCACAGTTCCCTTTGCCGGTAATAACAGGCATTGGACATGAAAGGGATACAACCGTTCTCGATAATGTTGCTCATACCAGTGTGAAAACACCTACTGCTGTAGCCGCATTTCTGATAGATAGAGTGGGAGAGGCTGCCGAACACTTGTGGACGCTTGCCGATAATTTACGAGATATAGTGATGGACAGGTTGAATAAAGAATCTCAAAAGCTGCAATTATTCAGAAGTAGAATACCTGCGTTGGTTATGCAACAGCTTAGCGATCAGCGTTCGCTCTTGGTTGCTTCATCAAAAGATTTGTATTCTGCTACAGACAGAATGATACTCTCTTTGCAGCATCGTCTCTCTCTGATTTCTTCCAAAATAGCTGATGCTTCTCCAGAGAAGATACTTTCTAAAGGATATAGCATTACCATGAGTGAAGGAAAAATTTTGAAAGATGCATCTGCATCTTCTGCAGGTGCAGAGCTAGTGACTCGTCTTTATAAAGGAACTGTGACATCAATAATTACCGATCATAAAAAACAATAATATAATTATGGAGAAAATGACATATTCTGAGTCTGTAAAGCGACTCGAAGAAATAATTAGCGAAATCGAATCTGGTGAAATGGAACTCGATCAATTGACAGATAAATTGAAAGAAGCCAACCAATTAATAGCAAAATGCCAGAAGAAATTAACTCAAACAGACGAAGAAGTGAAAAAAATATTGCAAAACAAGTGATAATATGAATAATAAAGGCTATTTTTGCAAAAGAAGTTTTTATTAAATAACTAAATTCAAAAAGTAAATATTATGAAAGAGATCGATTGGAAAAATCTTTCGTTCGGTTATCAGAAGACCGATTACAACGTGAGAATTAACTATCGTAATGGCGCCTGGGGCGAATTAGAAGTTAGTAGTAGCGAAGAAATCAACATGCACATGGCTGCTACTTGTCTGCATTATGGTCAAGAAGCATTTGAAGGTTTGAAGGCTTATCGTGGAAAAGACGGTAAAATTCGTGTATTCCGCTTGGAAGCTAATGCAGAACGTCTGCAATCTACATGCCGTGGTATTTTGATGCCCGAACTGCCTACTGAGAGATTCCGTGAGGCTGTTCTTAAAGTAGTGAAACTGAATGAGAGATTCATTCCACCATACGAAACTGGTGCAACATTGTATATCCGTCCATTGTTGATTGGTATGACTGCTCAGGTAGGTGTTCATCCTGCTACAGAATATCTGTTTGTTATCTTTGTTACTCCGGTAGGCCCGTATTTCAAGGGTGGTTTCAGTACCAATCCTTACGTTATTATTCGTGAATTCGACCGTTCTGCTCCTCTTGGAACTGGTATCTATAAAGTAGGTGGTAACTATGCTGCCAGCTTGCGTGCCAATAAGATGGCTCACGATTTGGGCTATTCTTGCGAGTTCTATCTCGATGCAAAAGAGAAGAAATATATGGATGAGTGCGGTGCAGCCAATTTCTTTGGTATCAAAGATAATACGTATATCACACCGAAGTCTACTTCTATTCTTCCTTCAATCACCAATAAGAGCTTGATTCAACTTGCCGAAGATATGGGTATGAAGGTAGAGCGCCGTCCTGTTCCCGAAGAAGAATTGGCTACATTCGAAGAAGCTGGTGCTTGCGGTACAGCTGCTGTGATCAGTCCTATCAGTAAGATTGATGATTTGGAAAACAAGAAATCGTATGTTATCTCTAAAGATGGCAAACCGGGTCCTTGGTCAACCAAATTGTACAACAAACTGCGTGCTATCCAGTATGGTGACGAACCTGATACACACAACTGGGTTACAGTATTTGAATAAATAATTATATTGCTTCTACCTAAATATCTTACAAAATGAAAAGAAATTCTGAATTACGAGATCGAGCTTATCAGGCTTTGACAGGCAATTGGGGTATGTCTGCATTGATTACTTTGGTGTTCTTTATTATTTATAACGCCGTTGGTAGTGCAAGATTTGTTTCCGAAACTTTTTCGGTAACGTCAGTCTCTACATTACTAGTCATTGCTTTAATACCAATGTTGTATGCTTACAACGCAATCTTCTTGGGATGTATTCGTAATCAGAAAATTGATTTTGGTCAATTGTTTGATGGCTTTACCAATCAATATTTTCGTTACTTAGGCACTTTATTGCTTAAAAACGTTTATATTTTCCTTTGGACACTGTTACTCATTGTTCCAGGTATCATTAAAAGTCTCTCTTATGCTATGACAGTATTCATTCTAAAAGATACTAATCTAAGTTTTGATGAGGCTATCGTTAGAAGTATGGATATGATGGAAGGTTACAAAATGAAACTGTTCTTAATGTTTCTTTCATTTATTGGCTGGGCTATTCTTTGTTGTTTGACACTAGGTATAGGCTTTTTGTGGCTATATCCTTATGTCGTTGCAAGTATTGCTGCATTTTACGAAGATGTGAGAGCTGATTATGAAGCTAGAACAGGTGCTGCATCAACTGAGAACGTAGAAGCATAATCTATAAACTGATAGAAAGAGGGTATTTGAGTAATCAATGTGCCCTCTTTCTTTGTTACATATTATATATGGTATTTTATGGGAAAGAATAAACTGCAGAAGTTTGCCGATATGGAAGCTTATCCGCATGTGTTTCAATATCCTTATTCGGTGTTAGAAAACGTACCCTTCGAAATGAAAGGTAAATGGCATGAGGAGTTCTTTAAAAATGATCATCCAATTGTTCTTGAATTAGGATGTGGAAGGGGAGAATACACCGTGGAACTTGGCAAACTGTTCCCTGATAAGAATTTTATTGCAGTAGATATAAAAGGTGCAAGAATGTGGACAGGAGCTACGGAATCTTTACAATGTGGTATGAAGAATGTGGCTTTTCTGCGAACTAATATCGAAATTATCGATCGTTTCTTTGCTGAAGATGAGGTGAGTGAGATCTGGCTTACATTTCCCGATCCTCAGATGAAGTCCAAAACCAAACGACTTACTTCTACTTTCTTCATGGAACGATATCGACATTTCATGAAAGATGGAGGATTGATACATCTTAAGACAGATAGTAATTTTATGTTCACTTATACCAAGGCGATGATCGCTGAGAATAAAATGCCAGTAGAGGTGTTGACCGAAGATTTGTATCATGGTGAACTAAAAGATGATGAAGTGCTGAATATACATACTTATTATGAGCGGCAATGGTTGCAACGTGGCATTAATATAAAATATGTGAGGTTCTGCCTGCCACGTCATCTTGAATTGGTTGAGCCCGACATAGAGATTCCACTCGACAGTTATCGAAGTTACAATCGAAGCAAGAGAAGTGGACTTGATTTATCAAAATAGAAACTAATTGAACATTAAATATAATAATCAAATGACTTTATATCCTAAATTAATATTAGATGCTTTGACAAATGTTCGTTATCCTGGTACAGGAAAGAACATTGTTGAGGCTGGTATGGTAGAAGATAATATACGAATTGATGGCATGAAAGTGTCTTTCTCGTTGATATTCGAGAAACCCACAGATCCTTTTATGAAATCCGTTATCAAATCGGCTGAGGCTGCTATTAAAACATACGTTGATAAAGATGTAGAAATAGAAGGCAACATTAGTGTAAAAACCATCAAAGCTGCTCGTCCCGAACCAGAGAAGTTCTTACCTCAAGTAATGAACATCATTGGTATATCTTCAGGTAAAGGTGGCGTTGGCAAGTCTACTGTTGCTGCCAATCTTGCTGTAGCTTTGGTAAAGTTGGGCTATCGCGTCGGTTTGCTCGATGCTGATATTTTCGGCCCGTCTATACCTAAGATGTTTCACATAGAAGATGCTCGTCCTTACGGTATTCAAAAGGATGGGCGTGATTTGATTGTTCCTATCGAAAAATTTGGAGTTAAGGTTTTGTCGATAGGATTCTTTGTCGATCCTGACCAAGCTACATTGTGGCGTGGCGGTATGGCTAGTAATGCTTTGAAACAATTGATTGCTGATGCCGATTGGGGGCCATTAGATTATTTCCTTATCGATCTACCTCCTGGCACTAGTGACATTCATCTTACTATTGTTCAGACACTGGCTCTTACCGGTGCAATTGTTGTTAGTACACCGCAGGCAGTAGCTCTTGCCGATGCGAAGAAGGGTATCAATATGTTTACTAATGATAAGGTAAATGTACCTATTCTCGGATTGGTAGAGAATATGGCTTGGTTTACACCAGCCGAACTTCCGGACAATAAATACTACATTTTTGGAAAGGAAGGATGTAAACGTTTATCCGAAGAAATGAATGTGCCTTTGCTTGGACAGATACCAATTGTTCAAAGTATCTGTGAATCAGGCGATAGCGGAGAACCTGTAGCACTCGATGAAAAGAGTATTACTGGAAAAGCTTTCTTATCTTTGGCTGCATCCACCGTTCGTCAAGTAGACAAAAGGAATGTTGAACAGGCACCTACAGAACGTGTAATCGTTCATTAATTCGTCTTTTGTTCTTCATTTCTGTTCTTCAAACGAAAATGCGACCAAAAAAAGAGCGGGATTATTTCTTTTATTTATAATCGATTTCTTATATTTGCAACACTACTGGGAGTCAGTGGTGTTGCATAAACAAATTAATGTGATATGATAAAAAGATTATACGGTGTTATCTTTATTTTAGGTATAGCAGTTAGCAGTGGTGCTCAAACTTTGACGCTCGATAGTTGTAGAGCTTTGGCTATAGCCAATAATAAAGAACTCAGGATTTCAAATGAAAAAATAAATTCAGCTCGCTATCAACATAAAGCGGCAAAAACGAATTATCTCCCTAAACTATATGGAGAAGCGGGGTATCTTCGCAATCAACGAGAAACACAACTTTTGAATGATGATCAAAAGAGTGCTTTGGTTTCAATGGGTACCAAAACAGGGGCAACTGTTCAACAGTTTGCTACAGCTTTGGCTACACAATATCCTGCTTTGGCTCCTTTAATTTCATCGTTGGGAACTACTTATTTGCCTACAGTTGTTTCGGGTCTTAATGGCTTAGGCACTTCTGTCGTTGATGCTTTCCGTACAGATACAAGAAATATATATACTGGTGCTCTCACCCTTATCCAACCTATTTTTATGGGTGGTAAAATCAGAGCGTACGATAAAATAACCAATTATGCCGAACAACTTGCAACTCAGCAACACGAAACGGGAATGCAAGAGGTAATTCTGAGTGTCGATCAAGCTTATTGGCAGGTTATATCTTTAGTGAATAAGAAAAAACTGGCAGAAAGTTATTTGAAACTTCTCAATACACTTGATCATGATATCAGTAGGATGATTGCTAATGGGTTTGCAACTAAGGCAGATGGTCTTAGCGTGAAGGTTAAAGTGAATGAAGCTGAAATGACTCTTACTAAGGTAGATGATGGTTTGAGTCTTTCTAAGATGCTGCTTTGTCAGCTTTGTGGATTGAATTTAACGTCACCTATTCATTTAGCGGATGAAGATATTGATAATTTGAGTGTTTCGCCGGCAAAGGCAGAGTTTGATATGAAAACAGCTTACGATAATCGTCCGGAACTCAAAAGTCTGGAATTGGCTACTAAGATATACGATGAAAGAGTTAATGTTGTAAAAGCTGATTATCTTCCTCAAATATCATTGATGGGTAACTATCTAGTCAGCAATCCAAGCGTTTATAATGGTTTTGAGAAAAAGTTTAAGGGTGCTTGGAGTGTAGGTGTCATGCTCAAAGTTCCTATTTGGAATTGGGGTGAAGGTATGAATAAAATTCGTCAGGCCAAGTCTGAAGCTTTGATTACCCGCTATCAGATGAGTGACGCCCGCGAAAAAATTGAATTGCAAGTCAATCAATCGGCATTCAAGGTCAACGAGGCTTTAAAGCGTTATACGATGGCTAAGAAGAATATGGAGAAAGCCGATGAGAATTTGCGTTATGCAAATGTAGGATTCAAAGAAGGTGTAATTCCTGCTAGCAATGTCCTCGAAGCTCATACCGCATGGGTGCAAGCTCAATCTGACAAGATTGATTCAGAGGTCGATATCAAGTTGACGAATGTAACATTACAAAAGTCTTTGGGTACTTTGAGATAATTCTCTATTGTTCCTTATGTCAGTCAAATAGAATAGAAAAGTATAAAAAGAAAAAGAATAAAATATGGCATCACAATTTAAAAGAGAAAACAAAGATTTGCTTCTTGCATTTCTTACATTAACAGCAATCATACTTGTTGTTGCTGTAGTTGGCTTTTACATGCTTCGTAAGGGACCAGAAATAGTTCAGGGCGAAGTCGATGTAGATGAGTTCAGAGTGTCTAGTAAAGTACCGGCTCGTGTATATCGTTTGTTGAAAGAAGAAGGAGATACTGTCCACATGGGAGATACTGTTGCTATTATGGTTGCTCCTGATGTTGAAGCTAAGCTCTCACAAGCAGAAGCTGCAGAAAGTGCTGCACAGGCACAGAATATGAAAGCTATCAATGGAGCCCGTAAAGAACAGATTCAAGGAGCTTTCGATATGTGGCAGAAAGCAAAGGCTGGTGTTATGATAGCTGAGAAAACATACGCTCGTGTCAAGAATCTGAATGCTGAAGGTGTATTGCCTGCACAAAAATTAGATGAAGCGACAGCACAACGTGATGCTGCTATTGCTACTGCTAAAGCTGCCAAATCTCAATATGATATGGCTGTAAATGGTGCACAGAGAGAAGATAAAGAAGCTGCTGCTGCATTGGTTCAACGTGCTAAGGGAGCCGTTGCAGAAGTTAATTCTTATATAAAAGAAACTTATCTTATTGCACCTTGCGACGGTGAGGTGACAGATACTTATCCACAGGTTGGAGAATTGGTGGGTACTGGTGCCCCAATTATGAATATTGCCATTCTCAAGTCCAAATGGGTGACTTTCAATGTCCGTGAGGATCTTTTGAAAGATATTAAAGTTGGTGCTACAATTGAGGCTTTTGTTCCTGCTTTAGGAAACAAGAAAGTCAATCTCAAAGTATACTACATGAAAGATTTGGGTACATACGCTGCCTGGAAAGCTACTAAGACTACAGGCCAGTTTGACTTGAAGACTTTCGAAGTTAAGGCACGTCCAACTGAATATATCGATGGATTGCGTCCGGGTATGTCTGTTATATTAGAGAAGAAAATTGTAGAAGAAGGTGGAAAGTAGACCAAAGCGATATACAAAGTTTATTGCGTTCCGACAAGTCTTTTTGCGGGAGTGTAAGAGGTTGGTATCCGACCCCATATACATCTTCGCTATGGTGTTGGCTCCTTTGTTGTGCTATTTTCTCTTCACATCTTTGATGTATTCCGGTACGCCTAAGAAATTTCCTGCAGGTGTTGTCGTTGGAGATAATAGTCACGTGAGTCGTCAGCTTATTAGAAATCTGAATGCATTTGGACAGACAGATATTATTGCTCATTACAATAATATGGCCGATGCTACCAATGACATGCAAAAAGGTAAGATATATGGTTTCTTTTATCTACCTCATAATCTGGCTGCGAATGTTAATGCACAGCGCCAGCCTCGTGTGTCTTTCTATACCAATAATTCTATCATGTTAGCGGGCTCTTTGATGTACAAAGACTTCCGTATGATGAGTGAGTTGGGATCTGCTGCTGCTCAGCGTGAAGTGTTGTATGCTCACGGAATGACTGACAAGCAAGCTCTGGCATTATTGCAACCAATTATTATAGATACCCATCCTTTGGGTAATCCATGGATAAACTATGCTATCTATTTGAATAATATCTTATTGCCCGGTATCATGATGATGATGATTTTCATGATGACGGTTTATGCAGTAGGTGTAGAAATCAAAGACCGTACAGCACGTGATTGGCTGCATCTTGGCAATAATTCGATATTTATATCTATTTACGCCAAACTATTGCCTCAAACATTCATCTTCATTTTGATGGGTATTTTCTACAATGTCTATATGTATGGATATTTACATTATCCTTGCAATTGTGGTATATTGCCAATGATTATAGCAACTGTATGCTTTGTTCTTGCATCACAGAGTTTAGGCGTTGTATTTATCAGTCTTTTCCCGACGTTGCGTTTCGGATTAAGTCTCGCTACATTGTGGGGAGTTGTATCTTTCTCTATTTCGGGATTTAGTTTCCCTGTTATTGGTATGGATCCTATGTTGCAAAGTTTGGCTTATCTATTCCCTTTGCGACATTATTACTTGATATATGTAGACCAAGCTCTCAACGGATATCCGATGGCTTATTCATGGTCAAGCTATTTTGCTTTATTGCTATTTATGACTTTGCCGTACATTCTGTCTCACAGATTGAAAAAGGCTCTTTTATACTATAATTATATTCCGTAATGAAAAGACAAAAGAATTTATTATATACTATCAAAGAAGGCTTAGGCGATATCATCTATGTTTGGAAAAGAGAAATGCAGAAGTGCTTCAAGGATCAAGGAGTATTTATATTCTTTATCCTTGTTCCTTTGGGTTATCCTTTACTCTATTCTTTTATATACAATCAAGAAGTAGTTCGCCAAGTCCCTGTAATTGCTGTCGATGAGAGTCACTCTTCACTGAGTCGCGAATTTATTAGAAGAGTTGATGCCAGTCCCGATATCGATATCATTGCATATTCTAACGATATGGCAGAAGCCCGATTGGGTTTGATGAAGCATAAGGCATACGGTATTCTCCGCATTCCTTCCGATTTTAGTAAGAAGATTAATAATATTAATTACTGGGAACAAGCTCATGTGCAGATCTATTGCGATATGGGCAGTATGTTCTATTATAAGTCGCTCTTGGCAACTGCAACAGATGTTTCTCTCGATATGAATCGAAAGATAAAGATTCAGCGTATGGGAAATACAACCCAGCGTCAAGAAGAGATTAGTACTTCGCCAATTGAGTATACCAATGTTGCTTTGTTCAATCCGCAGAGTGGTTATGCATGTTTCTTGATTCCGGCAGTTCTGATGCTCATTCTGCAACAGACCCTTGTCTTTGGAGTAGGTATGTCGGCTGGAACTTCTGTCGAGACCAATCGTTTTAAGAAACTGGTGCCTATCAATAAGCATTACCATGGATCAATGCGAATCGTTATTGGCAATGCGCTTTGCTACCTCATGATATATATGTTGGCAGCAGCATGGGTGTTGATATGTGTTCCTAAGATATTTTCTCTCAATCAACTGGCACATCAAGGCTCCTTGTCTTTATTTATACTGGCCTATCTTTTGGCTTGTGTCTTTTTTGCAATGACAGTATCGATGTTTGTCCGCAATAGAGAGAAGCCAATGATTCTATTTGCTTTTGCATCAGTTCCATTGTTGTTCTTGAGTGGTATTTCATGGCCAGCATCCGGTATGCCGGTATTCTGGAAATATGTGTCATATATATTCCCGTCTACCTTTGGCATCAATGGATTTGTCAGAATGAACAATCTTTCGGCAGATTTATCTGAAGTTCAAGTTGAATATCATGCATTGTGGATACAAGCAGGTTTTTATTTCCTTACTTCTTGTTTGGTATATAAGGTTCAGATATATACTACTCGTTTGAGATTAATTCGCGCACATAATGCTTTGAAAGCAAAAAGAGAAGAAAGAGAAATCTAATAAGTTTGTATAGGGCTTATGGTCATATAAGGTTTATAAGCCCTATACAAATTATATTATCTAAATTTCGTTCCTTATTTATTTTGTATTACTCTCGACTTGCATTATCTTTAGATAAGATAAGCTTCGTCTCGGTAATAAAAATAAATTTCGTTCCTCATTTATTTTGTATTACTCTCGACTTGCATTATCTTTGTTACCAAACTTTTATTTAATATGAGAAAAAATTTCATTTTACCTTTTGTTTTACTGTTGTTGGGTTTTACTTACTCTTCAGCATGTACCAATTTAATTGTAGGTAAGGCAGCTTCTGCTGATGGTTCTACTATTATTTCTTATTCTGCCGACGATTATGGTGCGTTCGGCGAGTTATGTCATTTCCGTGCCGGTTTCCATCCTTTAGGTACCTTACGTGCCATTTGGGATCGTGACACCAATGTTTATCATGGCCAAATTAAAGAGGCACTGCAAACATATAATGTGATTGGCAATATCAATGAGTTCCAAGTTTCCATTGGAGAAACTACATGGGGTGGTCGTGAGGAACTTGCTGATAGTCTAGGTATTATTGATTATGGAAGTTTGATGACTATTGCGCTTCAGCGTTCACGTACTGCTCGCGAAGCGATTAAAGTGATGACTACTTTGGTTGCTGAGTATGGCTATAACAGTGAGGGTGAGTCTTTCACTATCGCCGATCCAAATGAAGTTTGGATTATGGATATGGTAGGCAAGGGTCCTGGCAATAGAGGTGCCGTTTGGGTAGCTGTTCGTATTCCCGATGATTGTATTGCTGCTCACGCCAATCAATGTCGTATCCATCAGTTCAATATGAAAGATAAGAAGAACTGCATGTACTCTGCCGATGTTATTTCTTTTGCTCGTAGCAAAGGTTATTTCTCAGGAAAAGATAAAGATTTCAGTTTTGCTAATGCTTATAATCCATTAGACTTTGGTGGACGTCGCTATTGCGAGGCTCGTGTTTGGTCTTATTTCAATTTATTTACCGATAGAGGAAAAGAGTTCTTACCTTATATTAATGGTGAAACGGATACTCCAATGCCTCTCTATGTAAAGCCTAATCGTAAAATATCTGTTCAGGATTTAAAGGAAGCAATGCGCGACCATTATGAGAATACCCCTCTTGATATTACAAAAGATATGGGTGCTGGTCCATTCCACATGCCTTATCGTCTCACTCCGCTGACTTTCAAAGTTGATGGTAAAGAATACTATAATGAGCGTCCTATCAGTACTTTCCAGACAGCATTTGTTTTTGTAGCTCAGATGCGTGCCAATATGCCTAATGCCGTTGGTGGTATTCTTTGGTTTGGTACAGATGATGCCAATTGCACTGTATTCACACCGGTTTATTGTTGTACAGATACTATACCTCATTGCTACTCTCACATAGCCGATGGTGTAACGTTCAATTGGGATTCTTCTTTCTGGGTATTCAACTGGGTAGCCAATATGGTATATCCACGCTATGATCAGATGATTGGCGACTTGAAAGGTTTGCAACACGAAATTGAAGGTCGATTCAATCACAATCAAGATAGTATCGAGAATGTTGCTGCAACATTGTTGAAGTCAGATCCTGCTGCTGCCAAGAAAATGCTTACCGATTATTCTGTGGCTTGTGCTCAAAGCACACATGATGCTTGGCGTAAACTTGGTGAGTTCCTCATCTTGAAGTACAATGATGGTGCACTTCGTCCTGAGAAGAATGGTAAGTTCTTACGTGATAAATGGGGTATGCCGCTTAGAGTGACTCGCCCGGGATATCCAGAAGATTTCTTACGTCAGTATGTCAAAGAGACGGGTAATAGATATCTTGTTCCTGCTAAGAAATCGTAAATAGCAACAGAAACATCTATCTACTATCTATGAGGAAGTCCTTTATTATTTTCTTTTTGCTGTTGCTTTGCAGAGTACATTCTTACGGTTGTACTAATTTCCTAGTTGGCAAAGCAGCTTCAACAGATGGTTCTACAATAGTGTCGTATGCGGGTGATAATTTCATCCGCTACGGCGAGTTGTTTCGATATCCTGCAGCTCTTCATCCTGTCGGTGCCATGCGCAATATATTCGATTATGGTTCGAACAAATTGCTTGGACAGATTCTCGAAGCCAGCCAGACTTATAGTGTCATTGGTCATACCAACGAGTTTCAGGTCACGATAGGAGAGACTACCTTCGGAGGTCGTCCCGAACTGACAGATACGTTGGGAACGATAGATTATGGTAGTCTGATATTTATTGCCTTGCAACGTTCTCGTACGGCTCGCGAAGCAATTAAAGTGATGACTACTTTAGTTGCTCAATATGGCTATTGCAGTGGTGGTGAGTCTTTCTCTATTGCCGATCCTAATGAAATCTGGATTATGGAAATGGTGGGCAAAGGTGTTGGTAATAAAGGTGCCCTGTGGGTAGCGGTCCGTATTCCCGATGATTGCATTGCCGCACATTCCAATCATAGCCGCATTCAACAGTTCAATCTAAAAGATAAGAAGAATTGTTTGTATTCTCCTGATGTTATCTCTTTTGCTCGTAGCAAAGGGTATTTTTCGGGTAAGGACAAAGATTTCAGTTTTGCTGCTGCCTTCGATCCAATAGATTTTGGTGGCCGCCGATATAGTGAGGCCAGGACATGGGCATTCTTTAATATGTTTACTAGTGAGGGCAATACTTATCTGCCATATATTTTAGGCAAGAGCGATATACCGATGCCTCTCTATATGAAGCCTACTAGAAAACTTAGTGTAGAAGATATTAAAAATGCCATGCGCGATCATTATGAGAATACTCCGCTAGATATCAGCAAAGATTATGGAGCTGGTCCTTATCATGCTCCTTATCGCTTGTCGCCTTTGAGTTTTAAATACGAAGGACGCGAGTATTTCAATGAACGACCTATCAGTACTTACCAATCGGCTTTCGTTTATGTCTCTCAAATGCGTTCCAATCTGCCTAATGCCATAGGTGGTGTATTTTGGTTCGCTGTCGATGATGCCAATTGTGCTGTTTTTACACCAGTTTATTGTTGCACCGATACAGTGCCTCGCTGTTTGTCTCATATAGCAGACGCCGTGACATTCAATTGGGATTCTTCATTTTGGGTGTTCAATTGGGTATCGAATATGGTATATCAGCGTTACGACTTGATGATTGGTGATCTGCGTCGTTTGCAAACAGAAATAGAAAGCAATTTCAGCCACAATCAAGATAGTATAGAGGCTGTAGCCAAGGAACTTTATGCTACCAACCCCGCTGCTGCCAAGAAGATGCTTACCAATTATTCCATTGCATGTGCTCAGAGCACTCATGATGCTTGGCGCAAACTGGGAGAGTTCTTCATAGTGAAATATAACGATGGAGTAGTGCGTCAGGAGAAAGATGGCAAATTCCTCAAAACTCAGTACGGCAATGCTGTATCAGTGAAACGCCCTGGCTATTCACAAGAATTCATTAAGGAATATATCCGACAGACAGGCGATCGCTATCTGATACCCAAACAAGAAGGAGAAAAGAAATAAAGGTTAATACTGTTTTATTATAATATTAGTGTCCGGCTGTTATTGTCGGACACTTTTGTTTTATAAATAGTCAAGACGTTTCAGTAAAATCTCCTTTATGTTTTTCTTAAAACATAAAGACGATTCATTTGTTTTGTCTTGAAGAAAAATAGGCATGTCCTTGATGTATGTGGTTAATAGTTTTTAATATCAAATCAGTCTCCTAAATTTAAAGAATTATCTTCCAAATATGCTTTGAATTCCTTTAGATAGCCTTCACTAACATGAATTACTTCATCTCGGATGTAGATACAATCGTTACGATCTACAGATACAATTTTGTTGAGTGCAACGATATAAGATCGATGAACACGCATGAAAGAATCTTTCGGCAACATATTTTCTACCACTTTCATTGTGATGTGTGTGACGAGAGGACGTTTTTCATTCTTAATAAAGATATTCACATAGTCTTTCATGCCGCATACATATTCTATTTTACTGAGTTCAATCTGTTTCATCATGCCATCTACTTTTATATAAATTGTATTGCGCTCTGGAGTCTTATCTTTTACTTTGGACATTTCAAACCATTCTCGAGCTTTTTCTACTGCTGTGATGAACTTGTTGTAATGAATAGGTTTCAAAAGATAATCGAGTGCACTGACTTCGTAACTGTCGAGTGCAAAGTCTTTGAAAGCTGTTGTGAAGATAATCTTTGTTTCTTTCGGTATGACTCGTGACAGTTCTATACCGTTCATATCAGGCATTTGTATGTCCAAGAAGATGAGATCTATTGCACCTTGCTGAAGTGCCGTCAGTGCTTCAATCGGACTGGTAAATGATGCTGCTAGTGACAAAAATGGCGTTCTACTAACAAATGTCTCCAACAAACTGATTGCTAGAGGTTCATCATCTATTATCATGCAACTTATCGTTTTCATCTTTTATAGTTATTTTTACGTGATATATGTTATTCACTATATTTTGTTCGTAAGTATATTTGTCAGGATAAATTAATTCTAATCTTCTTTTCATATTCTCTATCCCTATACCCGAACCGCTACGCTCTTTATCATCTTTAGGTAGGTTGCTATTGTCGCAAATAAAAACAATTGCATTCTTTTCATCTCTCAGGCTGATTTTGATAAACGATTCTTTACTACTGCTTGTACCATGTTTGAAAGCATTTTCGATGGGAGATATAAATAGCAGCGGAGCAATGAGTTTATTTTTGTCATTAATGGTCATATCGACTTCAATTCTCGTCATCTCATTGCAACGTAGTTTCATTAAATCTATATAGTTGTGCATAAATTCAATCTCGCTTGTTAGCGTCACCTTCTTGTCGTTACTCTGATACAGCGCATAGCGTAGTAGATCACTTAATTGAGCTATCTTTTCTTGTGCTGCATCAACATCAATATAAGTCAGTCCCGAGATATTATTCAATGTATTGAAAAGAAAATGTGGATTTATTTGGTTTTTCAGCCAGTTCAGCTCGGCTTCTGTACTCTTATGCTTTTCTTCTTTTAAACGTTCTTGAATTTTGTTTTGACGGATGATATAGCGTAGCCCTATTGCCAAAGCAACAATGATAAAGTTGATAAGAACCAAGATTACCATGTAAGAATAAAAACCTTCTTGTACCGCCTTCGGTAAGCTAGATGGGTTGAAAAACAAGATGGGATAATTGAGCAATCCAATCGATAAGATATTTAGAAGCCAAAAGATATAACGGTGCTTTTTGTCGTATATATAAGGAACTAAAATAAAATAATTGATAAGGAACACCATTGTCAATGGTAAGATATAGAAGAGAAGTGTTACTTTGATGGTGTGGCTGATTGAACTTACGTTCTGACCCATTATTAAGGTGATGAGCGAAGGAAAAGCAACGGCTATGATCAATAATACAATAACACCGATGATTAATAGATATCTATTGTTCTTCATACGTTCTTAATTTGTGTAAATATAGTACTTATTATTTTTTCTTCAAAATATAATTCAAGCAGATATCACATCTGCCTGAATCAAACTTTAAACAAAAACTGTCCTTAGAACTTATCTGTTCATCAGAACTTTCCATATTTCTTTTCCCCATGACGGATAAGGTGATGTCGCGTTTTCGTTATTCAACAAAGCTGTGATTTCGTCTATTTTCATTTTTTCATTGTCTATCGCATAGCCAAGATTTTTGCCCAACAGATATTGTGCAAGAAATTTCAGCATTTTTGCTCTTGGATTGGATGGTTTCAATTGAATGGCCTTGTCAAATTGTTCGATCATCTTCTTGTAAGTCGACTTGCCAAGAAAGGATGAATATTTTGATAGGTATACATATTGATACATTCCCTTTAGTGTATACACTTCGGAGAGATCAGCATTTTTAATATTCATAATCAATGGAATTGTTTGTTTCGCTTCTTCCAGCTCATTTGTATAGTCTTTGCTAGATCTGTTCAATACTAACCTCAGATTATACAATGAAATATAATACGGTGTTAGCCAGTTTTCAGGGTAATATTTTGCAATACGTTTCAATTCGAGGATACAGTTCTTTATTACTTCCGGAGTATCTGAATAGCCAGCTTTATACAACGTTTCGCTGATATAACGATTTGATATTTCAATCTTATCGTTTGTTGCGTTCACATTGCATGTTATCCCTATCAGGACGAGCATGATTAATAAAATATTCTTTTTCATCTTCTTTTAAATTAATTGTTACACTTGTATTTTTGTTGATGCAAATATAGAATAGTGTGTTGTTAAGTCAATTTTATTTTCGACGAATGGATAGGTGTGTTTCGACGAACTGGATTTCTTCTATACTGGTCTTATCATTGTTATACAATAATATTTTCCAATTAATTCTTTATTCTACTATCTATTTGCATTATCTTTGCTTCATTATTTATTGGCATATCATGAGAAAAGTATTTCTTTCCCTAATATTTATGCTTTTGGGTTTCATTTATTCAGAAGCATGTACTAATTTTATTGTCGGCAAAGCTGCATCTAAAGATGGTTCAACTATAGTATCCTATTCGGCAGACAGTTTCAATATGTTTGGTGAATTGTATCATTATAAGGCCGGCATTCATCCTGACGGTTCTTTGCGAGATATTGTAGATTGGCGGGGACGTTATCTAGGACAAATTAAAGAAGCCCACGAGACATTCAATGTGGTAGGTAGTATGAATGAGTTTCAACTGACTATTACTGAAACAACTTTTTATGGTCGATCAGAGCTGGTAGATAGCTTGGGGCTGATAGATTATGAAAGTCTGATATATATTGCATTGCAACGTTCTCATACTGCTCGCGAGGCGATAAAAGTGATGACTACTTTGGTTGCTGAATATGGCTATTTCAGTTCAGGAGAGAGTTTTACGATAGCCGATCCTGACGAAGCATGGGTTTTGGAGATGATAGGCAAAGGAACAGGTATGCATGGTGCCGTATGGGTTGCTGTTCGCATTCCCGATGATTGTATCGCTGCTCATTCCAATTGTAGCCGCATTCATCAATTCCCGCTCGACGATCCGAACAATTGCATGTATTCGGCTGATGTTATATCTTTTGCTCGCAGCAAAGGCTATTTCAATGGTATCAACAAAGATTTCAGTTTTGCAGATGCCTACTGTCCTTTGACTTTCGAGAAACGTCGTTTCGCTGAAGCTCGTACGTGGCAATTCTTCAATAGATTTACTGATAAAGGTTTGGACTATCTTCCGTATATTCAAGGAAAGTCGGATGTGGCAATGCCACTCTATATGAAACCCAATCGCAAGTTAAGTGTTCAAGATATCAGAACTGCGATGCGCGATCATTACGAGAATACACCGCTCGATTTGAGAAATGATGATGCTGCCGGACCATTTCATTCGCCTTATCGATTATTTCCTCTCGAATATACGGTAGACGGGAAGAAGTATTTTCATGAACGTTCGGTAAGTGAACAGTATAACGGATTTGTACTTGTGGCTCAGATGCGGTCTGATAAGCCTGATGCTGTTGGTGGTTTGCAGTGGTTTGCTGTTGATGATGCCAATTGCACTGTATTTACACCTATATATTGCTGCACCGATACAGTGCCACGTTGTTTGGCACATATAAGTGATGAACTGACTTTCAATTGGGACTCTTCATTCTGGGTGTTCAATTGGTTGGCCAATATGGTATATCCATACTATGATTTGATGATTGGCGATTTGAGAACTAAGCAGTCTGAAATGGAAAACTGGTTCGATCATCAGCACGATAGTATAGAAGCCGCGGCTTGCGAATTGTATAAAACAAATGCTGCTTCTGCGAAGAAGATGCTCACTAAGTATTCTTTGTCTTGTGCACAATCTACTCACGATGAATGGCGAAAGTTTGGCGAGTTCATGTTTGTGAAATACTTTGATGGAGTAGTACGCAGAGAAAAGAATAGAAAATTCTTACGTGACAAATGGAATCTTCAGGTTCCTGAGAACCAACCTGGCTACCCGGAAGATTTCTTAAGGGAACATGTGAAGAAGACAGGCGACCGTTATCTTGTCCCAGATCAAAATGTAGAGATAAAGAAATAGAAAACTGTTAATTCGGAGTCTTTACTACTTGAATTTGTCGTAACTTTGCAGACAATACAATATTGTTAGTGAAGGAATATCGAAATTTATGGCAGCAATAAAAGAACTGACTTCAGGATCACCGCTTAGACTTATACTCAACTTCAGCCTTCCTTTTTTGGCCGGCAATATATTGCAGCAGACATATTCGCTTGTCGATGCTGCTATTGTGGGACAGTGTCTTGGCATCAATGCACTGGCTTCTGTTGGCGCGAGCAGTTCGGTAATATTCTTGATACTTGGATTCTGTAATGGTTGTAGTGCCGGATTCGGCATACCGATAGCACAGAAGTTTGGTGCCCGCGACTATAGTATGATGCGTCGGATGATGAATGTCGGTTTGTATCTCTCAGTCGTTATTTCGATTGTTCTTGCCATCATCACTTCTATCTTCTGCGACAATATTCTCCATGCTATGCGAACACCGGAAGCGATATTCGATGGAGCTTACATTTATCTGCTCGTTACGTTTATCGGCATACCGTTCACCTTCTTCTATAATCTATTGTCGAATATTATCAGGGCACTAGGTGATAGCACCACACCGTTTTGGTTTTTATTACTTTCTACCGTACTTAATATCATATTGGACTTTGTTTGTATCCTTTGTTTCGGATGGGGAGTAGGGGGTGCTGCAATTGCTACGGTCTTTTCGCAAGCTGTTTCGGTGGTGCTTTGCGCTATCTATATGAAACGAAAGTTCGACATCTTGCGCAGTACGAAGGAAGAACGTCGTTTTAAAGGACAGTATGCCAAGAGTATGTTGTTGATAGGATTGCCAATGGGATTGCAATTCTCGATTACGGCCATTGGTAGTATCATGTTGCAGAGTGCCAACAATGCTTTGGGCACTGCTTGTGTGGCCGCTTTCACTGCCGGAATGCGTATCAAAATGTTTTTTATCACACCGTTTGATACACTTGGAATGGCAATGGCAACCTACGCCGGACAGAATTATGGAGCGGGCAAACTGAAACGTATCAATCAAGGCATTTGGGCTTCGTTGTTGATGATGTCTGTTTATGCCATATTTGCATTTTTAATATTGTTCTTCTTCTCGAAGTATATCATTCTATTATTCGTATCGTCTGCCGATGTTCAGATTATAGCATACGCTCGTCAGTTCTTGCTTATCAATTCATCATTCTTCTTAATACTTGGTACGCTTTGTATCTTGCGTAGCATTATTCAGGGAGTGGGCTACACTGGTTTTGCCATGCTGTCGGGAGTTCAAGAGATGATAGCACGCATCCTTATCAGTATGTTTGCTGTGCCTGCTTTAGGCTTTCTCGGTGTTTGTTTAGGTGATAATACTGCATGGGTGGCCGCCGATCTATTTCTGGTACCTGCCTATTTCTATGTCTATCATCGTTTAGATAAAATGCTGAAATCCAAAGAAAAAGGTTCGCTGATAGTAACATAATAGTCGATGTCGCATTGGAATGTGGACATCATGACTTAATAAATTCCTATTTTGCCAAACTATTGTAGTTACGAAACATCTGTGTCTTGCTCAAAATCATCATGTCCTTTGTTCTGGTCTCAACTTGCATTATCTTTGCATGAAAAGTAAGGTATGCTGCATTTCGTCATAAAAAACCAACTCGTTTGTTTTGTTCTGCACTCAACTTGCATTATCTTTGCACCCGATGATCAGAAAAATCAGACATAGAATCTTGGTTCGCTTCACTTGTTGGAGTCGTAAAGGGTATGCAACGATGAGCAGTTTAGGCCGTTGCGTACTTATCGGTCATCTTCACAGAAATGTGCTTGATAAGGCGTTAAGTAAACAGCACAATACAGTCCAATCCGATGTTCTATCTTATTCTGAACAATCAGTAGTGGACGAGACTATTGGGTTTGAATCTGATGATAGTATTGAAATTTTGATGGGAGAATTGTGCCCTTTACTGTCATCTACTATTGCACAGTCTTGTTCTGTATCTGCTCCTTCGTTTTATATTAATCTAAAAACTTATTATCATACTTATATTAGAGTGTGTTCTTCTTTTGTGAAGGGCACACTCTTTTTTAATATTCCTATTTATGAACTATAACGATTTTACAGTGCTTGGTATCAAGCAGAGAGTATTGGAGGGCTATGATATCACTTCTGCCGAGGCTTTATGGTTGGCAGAAAATGCCCCGAAAGATGAATTATATGAAGCTGCCCATCAGATAACGGCAAAATGTGCCGATAGTCAATTCGATATGTGCAGTATTGTCAATGCCAAATCGGGGCGTTGTAGTGAAAATTGTAAATGGTGTGCACAATCTGCTCATTATAATACCAAGGCCGATGTTTATGCACTACTTTCTGCTGAAGAATGTCTGAAACATGCTTTGCTCAATGAGAATCTACAGGTCAATCGTTTTGCTTTGGTCACTAGCGGTAGGAAACCTAATGTCAGCGAGATGGATGCTATTTGTGATCACATCAGTTACATTCATCAAAGATCTAATATTCACTTATGTGCATCGTTGGGACTTTGCTCTGAAGAGGACTTGCGTAAGTTGCACGATGCGGGGGTGAGTCGTTACCATTGCAATTTGGAGACGGCTCCTTCTTATTTCTCATCGCTTTGTTCTACTCATACTCAGAAAGAAAAGATGGCTACGCTTAGGGCTGCTCGAAAAGTAGGTATGGATATATGTTGCGGTGGTATTATCGGTATGGGAGAGACAATGGAACAGCGCGTTGAGTTTGCCTTTGCTTTGAAAGAGTTGGAAGTGATGTCAATACCTATCAATCTGTTACATCCAATACCTGGTACGCCTTTGGAACATCTTTCTCTTTTGTCGGAAGTTGATATTCTTACTACGATATCTTTGTTCAGGTTTATTCACCCCAAAGCTTTTTTACGTTTTGCGGGTGGGCGAGCTTTAATATCAAAAGATGCTTTTGAGAAGTCATTATATATAGGTATCAATTCAGCAATTGTAGGTGATCTTTTGACAACGTTGGGCTCCAATGTGGCTGAAGATAAAAAAATGATAGAACATGCAGGATATAGAATTTGATCGTCTTCATTTGTGGCACCCTTATACATCGGCTACACAACCATTGCCAGTCTACGAAGTGAAGCGTGCTGATGGTGCTACTATTGAACTATCAGACGGTAGGGTGCTTATTGAAGGCATGTCATCTTGGTGGTGCGCCGTTCATGGTTATAACAACCCGGCACTCAATAATGCTGCCGAAGCGCAGTTGCACAAAATGAGCCATGTGATGTTTGGAGGGCTAACTCATGAACCTGCTATAGAACTTGGTCGTTTGTTGTTGCCTTTAGTACCTCCACAAATGCAGAAAATCTTTTATGCAGATAGTGGCTCTGTTGCAGTAGAAGTAGCTTTGAAGATGGCCGTACAATATTGGTATGCAAAGAAACAGCCGAAAAAGAATAATTTTGTGACTATTCGTTCCGGTTATCATGGTGATACGTGGAATGCGATGTCGGTATGCGACCCTGTTACAGGAATGCATGGTCTATTTGGTAATGCCTTACCTCTCCGGCATTTTGTACCTTCGCCATCATCCAAATTCGGTGGTCAGTGGGATGAAAATGATATTCTCCCATTGAAACAGACATTAGAGCAGTATGAAGACGAAATAGCGGGATTGATTCTCGAACCTGTTGTTCAAGGAGCTGGTGGAATGCGTTTCTATCATCCTGAATACCTCCGGCAGGCAGCCCGTCTTTGTCGAGAACACCATGTATTGTTGATTTTCGATGAGATTGCAACCGGCTTTGGACGTACCGGTAAACTTTTTGCATGGGAGTGGGCAGAAGTAGAGCCAGATATCATGTGTATCGGCAAGTCCTTGACTGGCGGCTATATGACACTATCTGCTGTACTGACTACAGATGAAGTGGCACATACAATATCTGATAACGAACCGTATGCTTTCATGCATGGTCCTACTTTCATGGCAAATCCTCTGGCTACAGCAGTAGCTTGTGCATCTATTAAACTGTTATTAGAAAACGATTGGCAGAGCAAGGTGATGGCTGTAGAACATCAGATGAAATGCGAGTTGGCTCCTGCTCGTGACTTTTCTAATGTGGCAGATGTGCGTGTTCTGGGCGCCATTGGGGTCATCGAAACAAAAGAACCTGTTGATATGGCTTATATGCAACGTCGTTTTGTAGAAGAGGGTATCTGGGTGCGTCCGTTTGGAAGACTGGTCTATATCATGCCGCCTTTCATGGTTATTACTCCAGAACAATTGACCAAGCTTACAACATCGTTACTGAAAATAGTCTCCGAACTCCAAAATAATGCAATGAAACAATGAGTTCGAACAACACTATATATAATATGTGGGCAGAACAGCTAGACCTATTGAAGGAACAAGGCAATTTTCGCTCTTTGCCCTTGGTCGCCCACGACGGAAAATGGATTACTCCTTCTGGTAAAGAAAAGCTTCTCAATTTATCTTCTAATGATTATCTTGGACTGGGAGCAGATAATGAATTGAGGTCTGAGTTCTTGGAACAAATGACAGGCGAACATTTATTGATGACTTCATCATCTTCTAGATTATTGACGGGCAATTTCGCTGTGTTTGAAGAACTAGAAGCCTTGTTAGCTCGTTTGTTCCATAAAGAAAGTGCTTTGGTCTTTAATTGCGGTTATCATGCCAATGCAGGGATTTTGCCTGCAATTTGTGATGAACATACACTGATATTGGCAGATAAATTGGTTCATGCCAGTCTTATAGACGGTATCAGACTTGCAGGCTCAAAGTGCATCCGTTATCGTCATAATCAATATTGTCAGCTCGAAAGATTATTGGAGCAGAATGCAAACGACTATCGAATGATTGTCATAGCAGTGGAAAGCATCTATAGTATGGATGGTGATGTGACCGACCTTCGTAAACTTGTTCAATTGAAGAAGAAGTACGATAATGTATTGCTCTATGTTGATGAAGCACATGGTATTGGTGTACGGGGAGATAATGGATTAGGTCTGGCAGAAGAACAGGACTGTATCAATGATATTGATATTCTCATTGGTACATTGGGTAAAGCCATGGCTTCATCGGGTGCTTATGTCGTTTGTCGTCAAGTGCTGCGTGATTATCTGGTCAACAAGATGCGACCCTTCATTTTCACAACAGCTTTGCCACCTATATGTATGGCTTGGACTATCTTCCTCTTTCGTCGATTGAGCGATTGGAAAGAGAAAAGAAATCATTTATCTAAGATAAGTAAAGCTGTCCAGGATGCTGTTGCGAAACAAGAAGGGGAAAGTTGTATGTCTGTTTCACAAAGTCAGATTATTCCATTGCTGGCAGGAGATAGTAGTAGAGCTATTGCAATGGCCGATTATTTTCAGCGAAAAGGATTCTATGTGCTACCAGTTCGACCACCCTCTGTCCCTGTAGGAACTGCTCGATTACGCTTTTCCTTATCGGCAGCTATGACCGATGGTGAGGTTGCACTTCTTATCGATACGATTAATAAATTAAATACCGACTTATGAAATATGTTTTCTTAAGAAAGGAGGGAAGTTCTCAACTTACTATTTTCTTCACTGGTTGGGGAATGGATGATAACCCGTTTCGCACGATAAGTTTGACGAATGATGTACTTTTGGTTTATGACTACACAATAATTGATAGTATTCCTCGACATCTGATAGAAGAATATCAAGACATCCGTATCGTAGCATGGTCTTTTGGTGTGTGGGTTGCCAGTGTTTATCTTTTCCGCAATATTTCGTGTTTACCCATATCCGAAGTTGTTGCTTTGAATGGTACTCCTTTTCCTATTGATGATGAAAAAGGAATATCTCATGCTATCTTTAATGGAACTTTAAATGGTTTGAACGATAGAACCGTTTATAAATTCAGAAAACGAATGTGCGGTAAGCAATATGAATCGTTTATGTCGCATGGACCTCAACGAACTACAGAAAATATGAAGCAAGAATTGTCGGCTCTTCATCAGTCTGTTATTGCTATTTCATTTAATGAGGAATGGATGAGAGCAATATGTCGTATATGGAAAAGGGCATACATTTGTCAAGATGATAAGATATTTACAGCACACAATCAAATTGTCTGCTGGAGTTCGTGCAATGTGCCGACTGTGGAATGTCAGGGTGAACATTATGATGAAGTCCTGATTGCGGCTCTTCTTCGTGGTGAACAAATGGCAGATTCCAATTTAATAGAATAGAATAATGGATAAACAGTTGATAGAAAAAAGATTCACTCGCTCACTTCAAGATTATGATAAAGCCGCTTTTGTGCAACAGCAGATTGCCCGTACTATGCTTTCTTTGGTAGAGAAGCATTGTGGCGATTTGTACAATTCTGTAGATAGAAGTCTCTTGATTAGTGAGTTTGGTTGTGGTACCGGTTATTATAGTCGTTTGCTTGCCGAGCGATATATTCCCGAACGGCTTTGGCTCAATGATCTTTGTTCTGGTCTAGCTCCTTTTTATCGAGATTGGAAAGAACAGAAGGCAGATTTCTGTGCTGGTGATGCCGAACAGGTACCTTTTCCTTCTAGTCAAGATTTGATCACGGGCTGTTCGGCTATTCAATGGTTCGAGCATCCGCAAGCGTTCTTTAAAAAGTGTGCTTCGGCTTTACGTCGCCATGGTTGGCTTGCTTTCAGCAGTTTTGAACAACGTACATTTACTGAAATTCGATCATTAACAGGCCAGGGATTGAATTATCCTACAATAGAAGAGTATAAAGAGATGCTTATGCCATGGTTTAATGTCGTTTATGCAGAGAAAGAGACTATCGAACCTACTTTTAATACCTCTATGGAAGTGCTCCGACATCTTAAATTGACGGGAGTTACAGGTACTGGCTCATATAAATGGACCAAACAATCATTAGATGAATTTTGTACGGCATATACTGCACAATATACTAAAGGTAAGGGGGTAAGATTAACTTATGAACCTGTCTATATCATAGCTCAATTAAAAAATTAAATTAAAGAAGAATAATATGAAGAATGTTTTATTTGTTAGCGGTATTGATACCGATGCCGGAAAAAGTTATGCAACAGCCTATTTAGCTCGAGAATGGAATAAAAAGGGTATTCGAACTATTACTCAGAAGTTTATTCAGACTGGTAACGTGGGGCATAGTGAAGATATAGATTTACATCGTCGCATCATGTCGACCGGACTTCTTCCTGAAGATAAAGAAGAACTTACTTTCCCCGAAGTGTTTTCTTATCCTGCCTCTCCATTATTGGCATCAAAAATAGACCAACGTCCGATTAATTTCGAAAAGATGGAAAATGCAACAGCCGAGTTGTCACACCGATTCGATAAAGTTCTTCTTGAAGGAGCTGGTGGATTGATGGTTCCTTTGACAGAAGACTTGCTTACAATAGATTATGTGGCACAGAAAGGATATCCCATGATATTCGTCACTTCAGGCAAGCTGGGTAGTGTCAATCATACGTTGTTAAGTTTTGAAGCGATAGAAAGACGAGGAATAGAATTGCACACGGTGGCTTATAATCTTTTTCCTGATGTGAAAGACAAAACCATTCAGAATGATACCAAAGAGTATATTCGTAATTATGTCAGTCGTCACTTCCCGCTTGCTGAGTTTGTTGAGATACCTTGTTTGGAGGTAGATTGATTATTGTTGTCGACTTGGTTTGGTTTCGATAGCTGCTTATGTATTTTGATAAGTTGCTTTCGTTTCTCCCAAGTCGCTTTACGTACTTCGTAGTCGTCGTAATGTTTCTCTAGAAAGTTATCTGCCATTGTTATATAATTTAATGTAATGCTTCTGCAATAAGATTGAGTAGTCTTTAAAATATGATGAAACTGTCGAAGTTATATCACAATAATCAATCATAGACATGATTTATTTATGTTTGAAATACTGATTAGTTCGACTATGGCAATATTCTTCTTGCTCCTACATATCTCGAAGAGAAGTAGTATTTATCGGGATAATTGTCGATAACAACGCCACGGGCTGTATTTGCAGCATGGATAAACTTGAAAGAGTTGGGACCGTTGACTTCGACTACCATTCCTACATGACCGATGCCACCACGTCGTGAACCACGCCAGAATACTAGGTCGCCAGGGCGGAGATTGTCGTTAGTTACAGATCTGCCCTGAGTGTATTGGGCACGGGAAGAGGGGTTGAGCGTATATCCTATCTTGGCATAGATAGCTTTCATCAATCCCGAACAATCGTATCGGCCTGCACCGCTGCAACCACGTCCGTACCTGCTGCCCAGTAGTTTCTTGCCGTAAGTGATCAATGCATTGATGGGGTTATAATCTGCTAGATTGGTATCGACAATAGTTTCTACTGTCTTGCCGGTCTTTGTGGCAACAACCACTTGCTTTGTTATTTCTTTCGAGAACCAACCTTCGCTCTCGATAACAAGTTTATCTTTCGGAAAGTCTTTCTTAGAAAGTCGCTTTATTTCATTCACACAGAGATTTTTATCGTCGGCAATCGGGCCACTGTTATGTTTCTGTAAGAACGAATATATCTTTCCTGAAAGAAGATCACCGCTTCTGCTAAGTTCTATTTTAACTAATGGAGCATACGATAGCGACTTCTTCATGCCATTTCGAGATGGAGTACAGAAACTTCCAAGACTATAAGCAATGAGTTTTCCGTTGTAGAGTTCGAAAGCGCGAGGCACTTGTGTACCATGGCCATATACTAGAGAAGCGCCGGCATCGATGCAAGCATGGGCAAACTTATAGACATTGCCACGCTTTTCTTTGCCAACTCTTTCTTCCTTAAATGGTACATGACCGAATTGTGCTCCTGTTGCACCGCCATTGAACGAAACAATAACTACATTGTATTGCTGCTTCAACCGTTTGATGAGTGTCACAGCTTTATCGATATCATTGATAGACGGAACATCTTTTGTATAACCGAAAGAGCAGATGGCAATAGATATACCATTGCTTTGAAAAGTGGCAAACTCATATCCATTGTTGAATCCAGCAAAAGAAAGTCCCACACTTTGCATAGCTTTGATAGTAGACGAACGTCCCTCTTCACCATAGTCCGATGCATGTTTGCCCGATACGGTGAGGATATCATATCCTGCATCTTTGAGAATCTTGGCGTATTTGGTCGGCATCAGATATGAAGCATTCACTCCTTTCTTGCCTTTGCTGATTTGATCGAGAAATGTACCTTGTAAATTACCGACAGTGAGATCTGCGTCTTGTAGAATAGGAGAGGCGTCTTTAAACCAATCTTGGACAGTAGAAGGAGATACTACTTTGTTCTTACTATGAGAGTTAGGATTACCTAGCGTGATATCACCTGTCAAACCTATAACTACTCGCTGTTGAGCAGCACAGAAGAGTGATAAGCAGCTACAGAATATAATAAGGATATATTTCTTCATCTACTTTTTCGTTAACCAATTATTACCGCTGATACCAAGTTTATTCGATTTCTCATCGAGATAATAGAGTGTATAGTCGTCTTGATTCTCGAATCCCACATTGAGTGTATTCTCATCAACCGATATACATTTGCCTTTCAGAACTTCATCCTCTTCATCGGGGACGGTAGAAGTTTGAGTAATTGTTCCGTCGGATTTTATCACTACCGTGAAAGTAATGTTCATTCCATATTGGGCTTCCGAGAAACTGCCTTTCCAAGTTCCAATAAGCCATTTGGGTACTTTAGAGTAAGTAGATACCGTATCAGAATCTTGATGTGCAATGCTGTCTTCTGCTTGTTTGTTGCTAGAATTATGTTTACTGGTGCAACTGATAAAACATGCCACGCCAACCAAGAAGAGGAGTTTGAAAGCACGTTGTAGATTTGTATGATTATTGCTAAGTTGTATCATTATCTTCAGTTCAATACAATTATATTATTATTGCAAATATACTATAACTGAAATGGTTGCCCAAATTCATTCACTTAATTTTGCAAAGCTAATGCTTCGATTACATTCTGATGCTTCCAGCCAACTTGCGAAGATGATTGTCCGACAAGAGTTGTTCGATTCTTTCTACTGAATTATTTTTATGAACTACTTCCTCGAAAATGTTCCATCTCAGAGCTGATAGTAATGTCTCTTCTATCCAATACAAAAAGTGTGTCTCGGGCGATAGATATTCGAGTTTCTTGGCCTTTAAGTACATATTGAGTCCATCTGCTGCGTCGTGCCATAAATCAACGAAGGCATAGTCCAAGTGCAATTTTGGTAATTGATGCTGCATGAAGTCAAAAGCATCTGCCTGAATGATATGAACTTTCTCTGGGTGATTGAATTGTGGTAGTATATATTGATTGAATAGATTGATGACTTCTTTGTCGAGTTCTATCACGGTGATGTCGCTCACATTTTCTTTCTGGCTCGCCATGAAGGTGAAATAACCCAATCCCAATCCGAAAGTGATGACTTTACCTTTGATTTCGTTCAATGGTGCTTTCATTGTTTCTATCTCGTTAGGCTTTATCGCCATCCATTCTCGTCCGTCTTGCTTTACCAAAGGAAACCTGAACGATTTTTCGAAATAGCCAAGATGAGGTATCTCGGTATAGTCGTCGAGCAACGAGATGTCTCGATAGATAAATGCTTCGTAAGGTTTATATTCATCATAAGTGAGTTGCCAATGCCGGGTTGTTTCTTCGAGGATAGCAATATGGGTATAGTATGGATTACTGATATATTCGGTTGCCGACAATCTCGTAATACCTTCTTGCAGATACTTTTCTGCAATAAAACTATCGGATTTGTTGGCTTCTATATCCAGTCCCATAAAGTTGAACAATAAGATACGATAAAGAAAATCTTCATCGAGTTGATAGTCTTTCTTTAATTCGTCTATCAGTGGTGGAGTAATCTGTCGTGGAGTGTTGTTGATATAGTCAGCCATCATCCATGCTACCTTATTATTGTTGGCTCTCGTCGCAATAAGTTTTTCGATGTCTATATTGTCGCTTTCCATCTTTTTCTTAGTGCATATATTTCTATAGCTATGTCTTTATGCTCTAGCAAAAGTACTAAACTCTTGTCGTTTTACCATAAAAATAAGTCGATAAAGTGAACATAAAAAAGAAGTACTCCGCTGTGGAATACTTCTCTGCTTTGGATTTAGATTTTTTAGTTTTGGATTTTAGATAATGCAAATGTCTCTCTCATAGATTCGTAATGATCAAACTATATATATTTATGACTAAAATGGCTATGAATATCTTATCAGATAGCTTTAAATGCCTGATCGAGGTCATCAATGATATCATCGATATGCTCAGTGCCGATACTAAGACGGATAGTATTTGG
>DAIUBN010000005.1:0-39976 GCA_036846645.1 Bacteroidaceae bacterium
ATATAATGTTTCGAACGTTTCAACATTGCTATCGAACGATAACTTTATCGATTTCTCTTTTTTATAAAGTTCAAACTCACTACAAAGCCCTTTAATAAATGCAACATAATCCGATTTGCTCAAATAAATTCTTTCACCTACTTCATCCAGTCTTCTGAAATTGAGGAGTTGGTTCACTAAATTAGTCAGCAGCTGCGCATTATGATGAATGATGCCAAGGGTTTTGGCTATCGGTTTACTCTTATTCTCTTCGAGCAGTTTTTCTATCGGCGTAATGATGAGAGATAATGGAGTGCGAAAATCGTGACTTACGTTGGTAAAGAACTCCATCTTCATATTATTAATGTGTTCTTGCTTTTCCAGTTCCATCTTAATCTGCTGTATATGCATTTTCTCATTCTGTCTGCGACGTATTATATAATAGGTATAGTAGGCTGCGCCACCAATAACAATGATATAGATAAGATATGCCCACCACGAAAGGTAGAATGGTGGTGAGACCTTGATAACAAGTGTTGATTCATCGCCCCAAAGACCGTTTCCGTTGTAAGCTTTCACTTTTAATATGTATTTTCCAGGTGCCAGATGATCAAATGAGACCCTATCGTTAGAAGTATATACCCAATCCGAACCCAACGTAGATTTCATTTTATAAGCATACCGAAAAGAGCCGAATGAAATACAATCGGGAGCAGAGAAATAGATAGTTATCATACGGTCCGAATAGTCAAGGTGAACTTCTCTACAGTCATTAAGATTAGTATCGAGAATCTTATGACCATGATAAATACTATCTACTTGAATTATATCATTACCCACTTGAATATCTGTGAACACAACTTTGGGCTTGCGAAATTTAAGAGTATTCTTATTGGGTTTAAAAATACTGAAACCTTTATTGCCACCCACATAAACATATCCTTCTTTATCAACGAATATCGCTTTCTGATTGAAGCCTAGATTAAGCAAGCCATCTTTTTCAGAAAAGTTTTTAATTAAGAAATCATAATGATTTGCCACTCTTCTGACAGTGATTTTAGATAAACCTTTATCTGTTGTAATCCATATATCGTGATTTTTATCTTCTATGATTCCCTGAACAATATTATTGCATAATCCATTGTCTTGATCTACATAGTATATATGGTCGGCAGATTCGTCAAATACCGATACGCCTCGTGTACCTCCAACCCAAACCAAACCACGACTATCATAAAACAATTCACGAAGTTCTTTATCAGAGAAAGCCTGAGTACCTTTTCTGTTGCCAAGAACCATTTTCCCACATTTCAGAAGGCGCGTATTGATAGGAGAATACCCAAATCCACCGGCATAAATATATCCTTTACGGGCATTACACATTTTAGACAACCACATGGATTGAAGCGATTTTTCAAAACATTGCTTGGAATCATTCCACCGTTGAGGTCCACTATTCAGTCCAGCAATCCAGAAATAGCCATCAGAATCTTCAATCATATACCACACATTCTCATCTTCCAGTCCTTTTTCCCCTTTTTTAATATGAGTCATCTTGCCATGATCAAAGCAATACAAGCCGTCTCTATACACACCAGCCCATACTCTTCCCATCCTATCTTCAAACAGGCAAACCACTGCATCACTCAACTTACTAAAGTCGTAGTGCTTCTTGAGCGTCATATCTTTATTAAGAATAGCCAATCCATTACCATCGGTACCGACCCAAAGATTTTTATTTCTATCGACCAACAAAGTTGAGACATCATCTTTATATTCGGAGCGACTCATCACAGGCACTTCATAAGATTCGAAAGAAATAGGACGATTAGAAGAAAAAGAAAGTCCATTTTTCCAATAACCCATCCACAATGTTCTATCAGCATCTAGATATAATGAAATAATTCTGTTGCTGACTATGCCATTCTGCCCTTTCTCCAATGAATACACTCTTCTATCTTTTTTAGAAAATATATTCAATCCCGCATGTTCGAGAGCAATCCATATATTACCATTACCATCATCAGAAATAGCACGAATCAAATTGTTCTTGATATTAAAATCTCCTTCCGAAGAATGACTGAAATAAAGCCAACGTTTATTATTTTCATAATAATATACACCTATCTCCCATTTAGAATAAATCCACATCTCATTCTGCCGATCTACATATAAATAAAAGTCTCGATAAGAATGTCGTTTACAAATAGCAGCAAAAGAAGCATCAAACTCCATAGAATTATTGTGAAGCGATATTTTACATATCATGCCATTGCCCAGAAGACAATATGCCATATCTCGGGAGAACTTGATATCATTGGTACCAGCAATAGCAAAAGATTTGGTCTGCTTGTTACGGAAATTATAATACTTCACTGCTTTGTCGTACAAGAACCAAAGATTACCACTTAAATCGACTTCCATCTTCAAAGGGTTGGCAGGCATACTTATATCATTATCTTTCAGATAAAGCATGAAGTGTTTGTAGAAATTATCTTTCTTACGATTATATACAACATAATAATTGATGTAGTTGCGCTTCAGCCACAAATTACCTAATGCATCTTCTTTAATTTCTGAAATATTGCTAAGCCATACCGAGTCGCTATAATTACTGAAATAATGTTTGAAACGAGAGCCGTCATACCTGTCCACACCATTAGAGGTAGCAATCCATGCATACCCAATTTTGTCCCGATATACACAATTCACTTCATTATTAATAAGTCCATTGGTATTGTCTAGATGATAAAAATGTCTCTGCACTTGCGAATGAATCGGAAGTATACAAAACATGAGTATGATTGATAGAAAGAATGTTCTCATAGTTACAGTCAACATTAGTCATAACTGCTGACAAAGATAGGAATTAAAATGGCAGAAGTTGGCATGCTTTGTCTTATATTAGGTATTGCTTTGTAACATCTTTGCCTTTTTCAGTTCTGTAATGTCTTGAACAGTGAGCACCATTCGTGGTTTATCATCGAACATGAAGTATCTGCCAGATATCGATGCATCAATTTTAAGCGATGTATCATCATCGTTCATTACTTCGAGAGAAGCTTCCAAATTAGTAAAGTTGGACGATGTATCAAAAGCATGTTGAATGGCAGCTCTAATCGAACATCTCTTGCAAAAATCTCCCGTACCACAACCACCTATAGCACACATTGCATTATGACATTTAAGCAAATCGCCAACTCTTTTTTTATCGAATGAAGCTATAGTATCGGTAAGCAAATAATAATTTGTTTTGAGCACTACGAAATCGTCATCTATCAGTAAAATATATGCATGTACATTACAAAATATAGAATCCATCATCTGATTCGATTCCTCCAATTCTAGAGTTTCAGCATCATAACGATTCATATAATCCTTTTTTTTATCTCTTTCATACAAGAAACAAAAAAACAAAATAATGCAGAGAAGTATCAGAATAATTTCTACTATCATAGGCTTTACATCTATAACTAAAACAACGCTTCTATCAGTTTATGCAAATATATCTATATTAATCAATATAAATAACTTTTTAAGGTTAAATTGTGTTTTCGACACTATAAAAAAATGAGACATCTATTTCGTAGTATTTCTTTACGATACAGATGTCTCAAATTATAAGAATCCATCGAACAATAGATTTATATCGATGGAGATTTTACTTAAATCAGATATTGTGAGCTGATAGATTCATTCTTTACCACACGGCGAATGGTTTCAGCAAACATATCGGCGATACTAATCTGTTTTACCTTCGCACATTTCTTGGTATAAGGAATACTATCAGTAAACACCATCTCTGTGAGTTGAGATTCCTCAACACGATACGAAGCAGGATCAGACATCACACAGTGGCTAGCAATAGCTCGTACACTCTTTGCTCCATTCTCCATCATCAAATTGGCTGCTTTGGTAATCGTTCCTGCTGTATCAACAATATCATCGATAAGCACTACATCTTTACCTTTGACATCACCAATAATCATCATTGAAGCAACTTGGTTGGCAACTTCACGCTTCTTATTGCAAAGCACCATCGGAGCATCAAGATATTTACTGAAAGTGCTGGCACGTTTAGAACCACCCACATCAGGAGTAGCAATCACCAAATCGGGCAGTTTCAACGACTGTATATAAGGAAGGAATACAGCAGATGCATAAAGGTGGTCAACAGGAATATCAAAGAAACCCTGAATCTGGTCGGCATGAAGATCCATCGTAATCAAACGGTCGATACCAGCTACAGACAAAAGATCGGCTACCAATTTGGCACCAATAGAAACACGAGGTTTATCTTTTCTATCCTGACGTGCCCATCCGAAATAAGGTATAACAGCAATAACGCTCTTTGCAGAGGCTCTTTTAGCTGCATCAATCATCAGAAGCAACTCCATCAGATTGTCTGAATTAGGAAAAGTAGATTGTACCAGGAACACATGCGCACCACGGATAGATTGTTCGTAAGATACGGCAAATTCTCCGTCGGCAAAGTGAGTGATATTCATTTTTCCAAGAGGACAGTTTAGACTAGTGCAGATTTTCTCTGCGAGGTATCTCGAATTGGTTCCCGAGAACACCATAAAAGGATCTTGTTCGCTCATTTGTGCTTTAGTTATGACTAAGTTTTATTTTTCTTGCAAAGTTAAAGCTTTTTTTTGGATAAGCCAAGGAGTATCTTGAACTTTCTGTCAGATACTGTTGTTTTAGATTTCTAATCTTCGAAAGTTTTTCATGAAACACATTACAGAATAATTAACATGTACTTATAATGCATATTTTATGGTTCGCCTTAAAATATTTAACTTTGCAGTTGAAAAATCGATGTTTATTTATTATTTAGAAAAAATCATTATCCAAATGAAGAAATTATTATTCCTAACAATTATTATTTTCACACTACTATCTTGTAACAAAGCAACAGTAGAGATTACCCCACTAGTAGAAGATACAAAAGTGGAGACAGAAGATTTAGAAAGTTACTTTAAATTCGATAGAAGTTTAACAGTCGAAGTTGCACTCAACCAAATTAAGCCCACTAATGAATTGAAAACTATCAATTCTAAAAGAATATCAGTGCTCAAAACGACTATCATTTCCTCAGATAATACACTAGGCACATTCAAAATGCTATTCGAAGGTAAGGTTAATGACATAAAATTTACTAAAGAAGCTGAATTTTCTGGATTTGCAAAAGCTCCAACGCCCATGACTCCCTATGAAATTGGAAGTCGTGTTTATGCACGGTGGTCGGTAGATACCGAAGAGTATATTAAAAATTTTAACATTGACAAGTTATTAATTGATAAAGATGCATCTTATTATACAGTAGATTACCTTAAGAATTTCGTTCAATTCTACACATCAACAACAGATGGACAGCCTCGTAAGCTAACCGATGATGAACTGGCTAAATTGAAAATTATAGATCTATCTTTCAATCCCAACAATTACATTTCATTCCGTACGGAGTATCAATCTATTAAGAGCACAGTTGAAAGTCGAATCGATTTCAATAAAGAGAAGCACTATTCTTTGAAAATCACAACCAATAACGATTTTATATCGAAACGATACATGCAAGGAGTCTTTAATAAACTCGGAGAGTTTGTACAAGGGATATTAAACTACGACCGTAAACGCTATGCTATTATTTTAAATTCAGACTCTTATGACGATAACCATTCCAATAGCATCAATCTGAACCTTCAAGTCCTGAATATCAAAGATGGTGAACATATCGTTGACATCCATAAAGAAATCACAGGATTTAAGCCATTAACAGATTTAAAAGATGAATTGATATTGGTATCATCGAGCGAATTAGAAGATTTTATGAAGAGTAAATCAATAGCAACAAAAGACGAACAAAAAAGAAATGAATATTTGAAAGCGATAATTGGTTCTTGGATAACGAAGTTGCAATTCAGCATTAGACGTAACCAAGGTCTTTACAAATTGGAGTGGGACGAACAATATACGCATCTTTATGGGAATGGAGAAGTGAAGGATGTTTATTTCGCGCGCCCCAACTTTACATTACTCTCATCAACAATAGTTGATAATATACTGAAAGTTAAGATACAAATAACTTCTCTTAATGGAGAGCCTGTATCCAACTTGAATTATGATATAGATATTCGAAACATTAAATAATTATCTAACACAATATCATATTAATTTCCATGGCTTTCATGGCAATTCCCATATTTCTTAGTGGAAACTAGAGGGCACATGATATAAAATTGATAGTAAATATTAAGTTATAACGAAAAGATATTTTGGCAAAAATGCTGAAAAGGCGAAACATTTATATTAACTTTGTCAATTAGACTTACAAAGTCTCCAATTTTGTTCTAATTATAATTTATGACGAACTATAATTTTAAAATATCAGACATTACGTTCAAAGTTATCTTTCAAGACAATAATGACTCTTTGATTGGTCATATCAAGCAATATGGACCTTTCTTACTTCAAGATAATGACGATGTAGAATGTGATTTTTCTTTGATAGTAAGAGATAATGAAATCTCAGACGAGGGAAATGAATTCAATAATCTGTTAGATACTCAAGACGAAGGAATCTCTTTCAAAATATTGAGAGATGCCAATACTAACAATTATAAGATAGATATCAGTAACGAAGAATTGCAGATATCAGAATGTCATTTGCAGACAAGCAACAATTTTAAAGAAGCAAAGTTGTATGTCAGCGGTTCTTTGCAATCCAGATTGTTTGGTTTCAACAATGCCATGATGATGATGTTTGCTTTCAATGGAGCCCGACTGAAGGCTTTGTTATTTCATTCTTCTGTTATCAAATTGAATGGCAAGGGATATCTGTTCTTAGGGAAAAGCGGTACAGGCAAAAGTACACATTCCAAACTTTGGTTGAACAGCTTTGAAGGAGCCGAACTTTTAAATGATGACAATCCTGTGGTATACATTAATAATAAAGGTATAGCTATGGTAAGTGGTTCGCCCTGGAGCGGCAAAACGCCATGCTATAAGAATGAAGAAGTGCCCGTCGGAGGCTTTGTCAGACTATGGCAAGCCAAAGAAAATAAGATTAGTCATCTCTCCAAAGTACATGCTTACGCTGCTTTGCTCCCTACCATATCTAATATGCGTTGGGAACATACTATCAATGATAAGATTAATGAAACGCTCGATGAGCTGATAGCCAAAGTTCCGATATTCAGGCTCGATTGCCTTCCAGATAAAGAAGCTGCAATGATGAGCCATAGTGCACTAACAGAATTTGCTCTCCACGATGAATGAAACAGAACGAAATATCCGCATCGTTCCCAACGGTATCTTATTGAACGAAGTACGACAGCTGGTCAACGAAGGTCATCCTGTAAAGCTCAGAGTAAAAGGATCAAGTATGCTTCCTTTTATTGTAGGCGACAGAGACGATGTGTTGATTACCAAGTCAGCAACCTACCGGAAGTCAGATATCGCCTTGGCTGAAGTAGGCAAAGACCATTATGTGCTCCACCGTCTGATTAGTGTTGAAGGTTGCCAGCCCGACGATAAAGTGATATTGATGGGTGACGGCGTACTAAAAAATCAAGAACATTGTAGGATAAAAAATATAGTAGGACTGGTAACGGTCATTTATCGCAATGGCAAGCCCGTTGATGCATACTGCCGTAGCGAGCGTATGATATATCACATTTGGAAAGGATTAAAGCCATGCCGCAGATACTTGTTGGCAGTGATTAGAAGATTAAGCAAATTTAAAGCGAAATAAATATGAAATTAACAAAAGGATTTCAATTGAGAAAAGTGGGGGGCGAAAGTGTTGTTGTTCCCGAAGGTGTCGAAGTGATAGACTTCAATAAATTGATTTGTCTGAACAGTTCGGCAGCATATCTTTGGAACGAGCTAGGCAAATTGCCTTCATTTGAAATTGAAGATGTAGTCAGATTGCTCGTCCAAAACTATGAAGTAGAAACTTCCACAGCCCAACGCGATGCCGAAGAACTTCTGCATGAATGGATTAAAAACGGTATAGTTGTGGCATGAAACAGAATAAGACAGATAGGTCTGGCACTATGTTCCATATACTGCTCAAGGCGGGACTATGGGGACATCTCTCTGAACGGGTAGATACAATTCCTGCTCTGACTGCTGATGAGTGGATGAAAGTAATCGGTCTAGCCAGAAAGCAGACTGTCATCGGATTGATTTACGATGGCATTGATTATCTTCCTGAAGAAGTACGTCCAGACCAATCAGTCATGCGAAAACTATTCACTATTATACTAGGTAATGAGAATTTGCACAAACAACTCAATCATTCTTTAGCCGAAATAGTATCACGCTTAGCCGACGCCGGAATTCCTTCTATGCTATTGAAGGGACAAGGCAATGCTCAGTTGTATAATAAGCCGCTCACCAGACAGTGTGGAGATATAGATCTGTTTGTTGGCATAAAGAATTATAAGAAAGTTTGCCTGCTAGTCAAAGAATGGGGAATGCTTACCGATGGCGAGGAAAGTGAAAGCATCAAGCATTTTCATTTTGAATGGAACAAAACGGTAGTTGAAATCCATCGCATCACCGCACAATTTGACAATTTCATCATTAACAAACGTTTTCGAGAATGGAGCGAATCCGAACTGGCAAATACTACCTATGGTTTCATTCCTTCAAACGAAAAAGTAAAAGTAGCTGTCGGCTCACCCGAATTCAATGCCATTTTTATCTTCTACCATTTATATTATCACTTTCTTACCGGAGGTGTCGGGCTACGCCAATTCTGCGATTGGACACGTTGTTTGCATGTCAACGCTGATGTGCTCCGTTCATCGGATATCGCAAAGCGTATCAAAGGCCTTCATCTGCTGCGTTCTTGGCAAGTGATGGGATATATTGCCGTAAATTATCTAGGACTACCTTCTTCCGAATTTCCGTGTTACGATACTCGATATGAGAAAACAGCTCATAGGGTACTCAGTATTATATTCGATGAAGGTAATTTCGGCCAATATAAACAACCAAAAGAGAAACGTCCAAAAGATTATGTATTAGGCAAATTCTATTCATTCCGTCATGGTAGTATCCGATATTTCAAGATGTTGACAGTCTTTCCTGTCGATGCTTTGGTGCGCTTCGTATTTAGTTTTATCGAGGGTATTATTCATCTGTTTCTTGATTATCGCAAGTCAAAATAAGCTATGATAAAGAGATGTACAATATGGTTGTGGAAAGCGTCAAAGGGCATCAGATTTAGACTCTTTGTCAATATCATACTAGGTATTGTCCGAATTGCATCGGGACTTCTATTTATCTATGTCAGCAAGATTCTGATTGATATGGCAACTCACAAATTGCCTTCTTCGCAATCATCTTTCTTATGGAACAGCATCTTTTTAGTATTACTCATCATCTGTCAAATCATTGCAGGGACGAGCATATCATGGTTGAGTGACAAGACAGAAATTCGCCTCAAGAATAATACACGACTCAATTTATTCAGTCGTTTGATGTCTGCCCTATGGGACGGTAAAGAGAAACACCATAGCGGAGATGTGCTGAACAGAATGGAAGAAGATGTCAGAATCATAGCCGATACGATATGCAACGCAATGCCTTCACTGGTTGTCACTTGCGTACAGCTGTTTGCCGCTTTCTTCTTCCTTTGCCAATTGAGTGCAACAATGGCTTGGACCATTTTATTCATACTGCCAGCTTTCTTGCTACTCAGCAAGATATATATCAAACGCACGAGGCAACTCACTTCGGATATTCGTCAATCGGATAGTAAAGTGCAGAGCCTGGCACAAGAGAGTTTGCAACACCGTCTCGTCATACAAAGTTTAGGTCAGACGCGGAATACAACAGAACACATCAAGGCACTACAGCTTGAACTTTTCCATAGAGTCATGCACCGCACTCGCTTCAATCTCTTTTCGAGAGTGATGATTACGGTGGGATTTAGTGCGGGATACCTCATCGCCTTTATATGGGGTATTACCCAATTAGACCAGAACGCAATAACTTTTGGTACGATGACCGCCTTCTTACAACTCGTTGCCCAGATTCAACGACCTACCGTGGAGCTGACACGACAAATTCCGTCGTTTATCTATGCTTCTACATCAATAGACCGTCTTGCAGAACTAGAGCAAACGCCAACCGAAGAAGATGGTGAACATATTGAGTTGGACGGCCCAATCGGTATAGAAATGAAAAACGTGACTTTTGGCTACAAAGATGGCAACAGAGATATTCTAGACCATTTCAATCATATTTTTAAGCCACTCAGTCGAACAGCAGTTGTAGGAGAAACAGGATCGGGCAAAAGCACCACCATCCGACTGATTATGTCGCTCTTGCATCCCCAAGAAGGAACTATTGAGATTTTCAATAATGAGGGCGAACATATTCCTGTTTCAGCACAAAGTCGTTGTAACTTGGCATACGTTCCACAAGAAAATTCATTGTTGAGTGGTAGTATTCGCGACAATCTTAGATTAGGTAATCCTTTGGCCGACGATGAAGAAATGTATGATGCACTACATACGGCAGCAGCCGATTTTGTGAAAGATCTGCCTAAAGGACTTGATACTATATGTGGCGAAAAAGGAGAAGGACTCAGTGAAGGCCAATCGCAACGAATAGCTATTGCCAGGGCTCTGCTTTGCAAAGGAAATATCATGCTGTTGGATGAATTCAGCTCTTCGCTCGACAGCACGACAGAAAACATTCTGATGAACCGACTGACAGAATCTTGCAAGAATAAAACTATTATCTTTGTCACACACCACGAAAGCATCATCGGATATTGTAATGATGTAGTTCGATTCGTCAGACATCAATCACTTGCCTCCTATTCATGAATCGTGACCTCTCGATACTTCAATCGTCAGCCTTCGATTCATTAGAAAAATCAATTCAGAATTATCAAAATTTGATAAGGACGTTTCAATATTTTGTTCCTTATGTTTCTAGCAAAACGTCTTGAAGAATCAGTTGAAACGTCTTGATGATTTTTGAGGGTCAACATATTGCAAAATCTAACAAGCAAATTGCTCACAAGAAGGCTATAAAGAAGACCTAAAACAATTTTTGTCTTGACATTTGATTTTCAATTTAATCTCCTTATCTTTGTGGAGTATCAGATACGACATAATAACTAATCAAACAAAAAAGATGATGGATAATATATTAGAATTGATTCGTACCCGCCGTAGCATTCGCAAGTTCAAACCTGATATGGTTTCTGACGAAATGATTGCAAAGATTGTAGAAGCCGGAACATTTGCTCCGACAGGAATGAATGCCCAATCTCCAATTATCGTTGCCGTGACCAATAAAGAGATACGAGACAAAATATCAAAGATGAACGCCGATATCATGGGAACTTCTGCCGATCCGTTCTACGGTGCACCAGTCATTCTGATTGTTCTAGCCGATAAAAATCGTCCAACACGCATCTACGATGGCAGTTTGGTGATGGAAAATCTGATGTTGGCAGCCCATGCTTTAGGACTTGGCAGTTGTTGGATTCATCGTGCCAAAGAAGAATTTGAGAGCGAAGAAGGCAAAGAGCTACTTCGTCAATGGGGCATCGAAGGCGAATACGAAGGTATTGGTCATTGCGCTGTAGGCTATGTTGGTGGTCCATACCCCACTGTTCGTCCTCGTAAAGAAAATTATGTATATTACGTCAAATGAGAAGATTGCTATTCATATTAATATGTTATTGTGCTATACCAACTATCGCTTGGGGACAACACGAAGTGAAGGCCGATACGCTGCATCGCAGTCTTAATGCTCATCAGCCGGAAGTAAAGCAATTCGGACAATATCAACTAGACATGAATCAGTTGGGTATTATGCCTGCCACAGCAAATCCGATAAGATTTTCTACCAAGACATTCAACACACAAGATTATAGCAATATTTTCCGATTAGGAGCAGATACACCATTCGGGACCGGCTACACCAACGACTTCTCAAGAATCAACTGGCACTATCCGACAGGCTATTTCTATGGCAGTCCATTTTATGCAGATTATCTAGGCTACAGCATGAGTACGAATCCTGATATGTTGCAAGGTACAAGTTTCAAACTGAACAATAGTGCTCGAATCAATCTATATGGTAAGTATGGAGCTGATGGCAAGCTATTGCCCGGAATGAATGCCATGCCTTGGCAAAAACACGATTTCAAGGCCGCTTTCGAGATGAAAAGTAAAAACGGCAATTTCGGCATCAGAGTAGAAGTGAGTCGCGAAAACCATCCGATGGGATATTAATTTTTCTCAGAAAAGGAAGTCTGCTTACCACCCAAAGGCTTCGGCATTGTCCATCCATTTATCTTGTGCTTTGAGCACTTGCTCAACGATATCACGTCCTACACCAAAGCCCCCTTTGCAGTGTGATATATATTTGGACACCTCTTTCACTTCGGGTGCAGCATCTTTGGGACAGCAAGGAAGTCCGCTCTCTCTGAGCACTTCGATATCGGGAATATCATCACCCACAAAGATGATCTCTTCGTCTTTCAAATCGTATTTATCCCTGAAGGCACGGTAATCGTGTATCTTCACTGCCGATTTTTGTATGATATCTTGTACGCCGAGTCCTTTATAGCGTATTTCTATGGCATTGGTATGTGCTCCGGTAATAATAGCGATATGAAGTCCTTTCTTTACGGCAAGCTGGATAGCATAGCCATCTTTGATATTGACAGTGCGCATTGGCTCACCCGAAATATCCAAAACAATGGTTTCTGCGCTCAGCACACCATCTACATCGAAAGCTATCGCCTTTATCTTCTTCAAATCGTAATTTATAGAACTCATTGTATCTTATCTTTTAGCTTTTCAAATTATATTATCACTAATAGGTATTCGCCTACTCCTTTTTCTCGTTCTGAGAGTTTGTAATACTATGACTTATCTTCTCGTAGAGCTCTTTCATCTCAGGCTCGTCATCGAGCATTTCGAGATGTGCATTCATCACATTCTCATCGTTGCGAACTGCCGGTCCGGTTTGTGTGAGCGAAGGTGGCAACTCGTGAACTTTTCGAGCAGTTTCATCAATCAATGGCAACATCACATCGAAAGGCAAATCATTGCGGGCCAATAAGTCGGCAGCAAGAGCATACATGTGGTTGGAGAAATTGCAAGTGAAAACGGCGGCAAGATGCAATATCTTGCGTTGTTTAGAAGTTGCAGCATATACTTTAGTAGATAATGTTTTGGCAATAGCCTCCAACAATTCGAAATCTTCCAAACTATTGGCCTCTACAAATATCGGGATAGAAGAGAAATTCACCTCTACCTGCTTACTGAAAGTCTGCATAGGATACAGCACACCATATCTATCGGTATGATCTTTCCAAATATCGAGGGGCACGCTGCCGGCTGTATGAACAAAGAGTTTACCTTCCCTACCCTTCACGATCTGTGGCACCAAGTTGACAAAAGCCGAATCTGTAAGACTCACAAAATAGATTTCTCCATCCGTAGTCAATTCATCCAACGAATCGGTATACTCTGCCTCTACTTTCTCTGCCAACAGACGGGCATGGTCAATCGTTCTGCTATATATCTGTAGAATTCTGAATCCTTGATGATAAAAAGCCTTTGCCAGATTGGTAGCTAAGTTGCCCGACCCGACAAACACAATTCTAGTGTCTTGTATACTCCTTTTCATATTATAGCGATATTATTCTTCTTCTGTATCATCGGCAGCCTGATATTTGCCAATATGCACTTTCTCCCATTGAAGATGTTCTTCATCGAAAGGTTTTCTTTCTATAGCCTTATGGCCAATTGCAATAATCGATACCACTTGAAGTTGTCGAGGTATATCGAGAATGCCATGAACATAATCATTAGAAGTCTCAGTATCGTTATGCATTCGTTCTACCACTTGCACCCAACAAGAGCCCAGTCCAAGATCTTCGGCCTGCAACTGCATATAAATTGAAGCAATGGCAGCATCTTCCATCCATACATCACTCTTCAACGGATCGGCCAATACTACAACAGCCAGTGCAGCCTCAGCAATGAAAGAAGCCGATTGCTCCTTACATAACGAAAGAGCAGCCAAAGTTTCTTTATCATCTACAGCAATAAACTGCCAGCAATTACTTCTTTTGGATGATGGCGCCATCAGGCCAGCCTTCAATATAGTAACGACTTCGTCTTGCTCCAATTCTTCGTTAGTGAACTTTCGTGTGCTTCGACGTGTCTTTATCAATTCGTAGAAACTATTCATAACTTTTTCATATAGTATGAGTGCAAAGATAATATTTTCACAGAATATACCCAACAATAGCTTGCCCAACTTTATTAGAAGCGACTAATATTTCATAAAATTCTCACGCCGAAATTATCAGAAAATAGGCTCTTAAAGTACTTATCAACCCGATTGTCCGAAAATTATCCTTATTTGTCCGATATCTGCTTGAGTAGAAATCGGCAACATTCTAAATTTGCAAACAATAAGTTACGACGCTAAAACGAACTTAACACTAACATAATAATTAAAACTTAAAATGATTATCATGGATCACAAGACCTTAAAATCAAAAAAGACGCTGATTAGTCTTTTAATCAGCTTTCTTCTGTTAGGTTGTGTTCTCCCTACTTTCGGACAAGGAGGACAGAACGTAAAAATAACAGGTAAAGTAATCGACGAAACAAATCTTCCGATGATTGGCGTTTCAGTCATCGTGAAAGGAACGAAAATCGGTACATCAACTGATTTGCAAGGAAACTTTGTTCTTCAAGCACCGAAAGGTAGTAAAGAACTGACTTTTTCTTACGTTGGTTATAAATCAAAGACAGTACAGATTACATCAAACAAAACGCTTTCTATTCAATTGGAACCCGACTCCAAACAATTGGCAGATGTAGTGGTTATCGGTTATGGTACCACTCGAAAAAGTGACCTCACCGGTTCGGTAAGTAATGTGAAAAGTAAAGACTTCAACGGTGGTGTCATCAGTTCGCCCGAACAACTTATCAATGGTAAGGTAAGTGGCGTACAGATTATGTCGAGCGGTGGTTCGCCATCAGCCGGCAGTACGATACGTATCCGTGGCGGTGCTTCGCTCAACGCCAGCAACGACCCGCTTATCGTACTCGACGGCGTACCGATGGAAGTAGGCGGAAGTATTTCGGGAAGTGGCAATTTCCTCAGCCTCATCAATCCTAACGATATCGAGAGTATGACCATTCTGAAGGATGCTTCTTCGACAGCTATCTATGGTTCTCGTGCTTCCAATGGTGTCATTCTTATCACGACAAAGAAAGGTAGTGCCGGGAAGATGAAAATCAGTCTCAACACCACCAACTCGTTGATGTTCCGCACCAAGATGATTGATATGCTTTCGAGAGATGAATTTATAAACGTTATTAATAAGGTAGGCAATAGTACTCAGAAAGCATTGCTGGGGACCGACAATACAGATTGGAACAAACAAGTTTATCAGACAGCTTTCGGCACCGACAATAATATGAGTTTCTCTGGTCAGGTAGTCAAGAACATGCCCTACCGTTTGTCTGTTGGTTACTACAATCAACAGGGTATCTTGAAAACAGATAAAGTAGAACGTTATACAGCCAATCTTTCTCTTGCGCCCTCCTTCTTCAATGGTTTTTTGAAGCTGACATTGAATGTGAAGGGTTCGTATAATAAGAACCGCTTTGCCGACCAAGGTGCGATTTGGGGAACAGCAACATTCAATCCTACCCTTCCTATCTACTCAGGCAATACAGCCTACGGTGGATACAACGAAGCACTCGATAGCAGCGGTCTGCCTGTCAATGGCGGAGTACGCAATCCGCTTGGTGTCATCAATCAATATGATTCTCGCAGTACAGTGAAACGTCTTATCGGCAACTTCGATATCGACTACAAGATGCATTTCTTGCCCGATTTGAAATTCCACGCAACACTAGGTCTCGACAATGCAGAAGGTAAAGGAACGGTTTATATTCCAGCCGAAGCTGCCAGCAACTATTCTACATCGGGTAGAGATTACAGTTACGGACCGCAGAAGAATAAAAACAAGTTGCTCACCACATACCTTAATTATAATAAGTATATCGAGAGCCTCAAGAGCAACATCGAACTGACTGCCGGTTACGACTATCAGAAATGGGAAGCCAAAACTAACGCATACATTGTTTACAATACCAAACAAGAGCAACAGAGTTCGGTGGCACAGACCGACCAACGCCACGTACTTCTTTCTTATTATGGACGTCTAAACTACTCTTACGACAATCGTTATCTGCTCACCGCATCTTTCCGTCGTGATGGTACTTCTCGTTTCAGTAAAGACAACCGTTGGGGTACATTCCCATCAGTTGCTCTTGGATGGCGTGTCACCGAAGAATCTTTCTTGAAGAACAATCCTATTCTGAGCAATTTGAAACTGCGTGTCAGCTATGGTGTCACCGGTCAGCAAGACGGTATCGGCAACTATAACTATTTACCGGTCTATACCATCAGTCAGGATGGTGCTCAGTATGAGTTTGGCAATGGCTACGTTTATACTTATCGCCCCGAAGCATACGTTTCTAACCTGAAATGGGAAACAACGACATCTTATAACTATGGCTTCGACTTCGGATTGCTGAAAGACCGCATCACCGGTAGTTTCGATTTTTATACCCGCAAGACGAAAGACCTTTTGGCTACCGTTCCATCGGCTGCCGGAACAAACTTCAACAAGACCATCCTTACCAATGTAGGTAATGTAGATAGTAAAGGTATCGAAATGAATGTCAGTGCAAAGATTATCGATACGAAAGATTTTGGATGGGACTTGAGTGCAAACGCTACTTGGCAGACTCAGAAGATTAAAAATCTGCAATTGGTACCAGGTACGACAACAACCAATACTCCTGCCGGTCCGAAGATAGACAGCTACTATTTCCAGACATTGAGCGAAGGGTATACTCCTTATATGTTCTATGTTTATCATCAACTTTACGACAAGAGCGGCAAACCTATCGAAGGAGCATACGCCGACCTTGATGGTGATGGCGAGATCAATTCGAACGACCTCTATCGTTATCATTCGCCTGCTCCAGATTGGATATTAGGTTTCTCTACTTCAGTTCGCTACAAACAATGGACTTTGAGCACCAGTCTACGTGCCAATATCGGGAACTATGTCTATAACGGCATGGCAATGAACACCGGTGCTTGGGAGACCGTACACTATAATACTTATCAGATCAACAACTTGAACCGAAGCTATCTGAGCACCGGATTCAACAACCGTCAATATCTGAGCGATTACTATGTAGAGAATGCTTCATTCTTGAAGATGGATAACCTGAGTTTGTCGTACAACTTCGGCAAGATTTGCAAATGGTTTAATATGAATGCTGCACTGATGGTTCAGAATGTATTCACCATTACCAAATATACTGGTGTAGATCCTGAAGTACCCAACGGAATGGATTCTTCGTTCTATCCCCGTCCACGGACTTTCTCACTCAACATCGGTCTCAACTTCTAACATCGAAAATAGAAAAACATTATGAAAAAGATATATACTTCAATATTAATGATGGGCATCGTACTGCTGACCGGTTGCACCAACGACCTCAACCAGACGCCCAACACAGAAACTACTTCGGCACAAGTGTACACCTCTGCCGCCAATTATCTGTCGGTACTTGGCAAACTCTATGCTTCGTTTGTCATAAACGGACAAGAGAAAGGTGGAGGCAACGCCGACCTATCGAGCAACAACGGCCAAGATTATATGCGTTGTTTTATCAACCTTCAAGAATGTGGCACCGACGAGATGGCCAGCACATGGCTCAGTGGTGATAAAGTAAAAGATATTACTTACCTCACATGGGATGCCAACGATCCATGGGTAGAAGATGCTTACTACCGCATCTATCAGAACATTGCCTATTGCAATGAGTTTCTGAGAAATGCTACCGACGACAAGATATCAGGTTTCTCTGAAGCTGACCAGACAAAGATTAAGAACTACCGTGCCGAAGCACGCTTTCTTCGCGCCCTTTGCTACTATCATGCTATGGATTTGTTCCGCAACATACCTTTCGTTACCGAAAAAGATGAAGTAGGTGCTTTCACTCCTCCTCGCTATACTGCGCAACAGATATTCGAGTACGTTGAATCTGAATTGAAAGATATCGAAACTAGTTTACCCGATCGCACTTCGGTAGAATATGGTCATGCTTCACAAGCTGCAGCTTGGGCATTGCTTGCCAAAATGTATCTCAACTCTTCGGTTTACACCGGCACCGAACATTATACCGATTGCATTACTTATTGCAATAAGATTATCAACGCAGGCTACTCGCTCAACAGCGAATACAGCAAGCTCTTCAATGCCGACAATCAGAAGCGCACCAACGAAATTATCTTCGCTTTCAATATAGATGGCACCAGCACTGTATCTTGGGGAGCTACTACTTATCTGGTATGTGGCGAAGTAGGAAACAGTTCGGACTATATGAAACCAGCCGATTATGGTGTAACCAACGGTTGGGGTATGTTCAGAGTTCGTGGCGAACTACCGGCATTGTTCTCTGATGGTGACAGCCGCGCCATGTTCTTCACTAAAGGACAGACTCAATATCTGAATACTGCTATCGATGATCAGACCAATGGATACTTCGCAACGAAATGGTCGAATCTAAACGATGCAGGCGAAGCTGCTTCCAACACTGCTACCGGTGGCGCAAGTATCGATTTTCCTGTATTCCGTTTGTCGGATGTCTATCTTATGCTTGCCGAATCTGTATTGAGAGGCGGTAGTGGTAGTAGCAAGGCTGAGGCTCTGAAATATGTCAATCTGATTCGCGAAAGAGCATACGGCAGTACAGCAGGTGATATTAAAGAGAGCGACCTCACAACCGATTTCATTCTCGACGAACGTGGAAGAGAACTCTATTGGGAGTGCACTCGCCGCACCGACTTGATTCGCTACGGTAAATTCACTACCGACAAATATCTATGGCAATGGAAAGGTGGCGTGAAAGACGGAGCAGCAGTAGATAGCAAGTTCAATATCTATCCGATTCCGACATCCGAACTTTCGGCCAATCCGAATTTGTATAACGAAGATTACTAACCCTTTAAATCATAGAATAAGATGAAAACAATAAAATATATACTTCTCTCTCTCGTCCTGGTGCTCGGCATCACTTCGTGCGAGAAAGACGGCGATCTGATTTATCTTTCTTCTGCAGAAGGCGGACAGCTTTCGGCAAGCGATAAAGATGTCGTATTAGCCAAAGACAAGAACAAAACTATCGTGCTGTCTTTAGCGTGGACTAAAGTGAATCTAAAAGTGAGCAATGCCAATATGTATGCTCCTGATGTGCTGACTACCACACTGCAAGCTTCTACTTCGAGCGATTTTTCTACCATCAAAGAGTATAGCGAAAGCAATCAATCGCAAGCATTCACCGGACTGGTACTCAACAAGCTTGCCAAAGACTTGAATGCCAATAACGATGTGGCTGCTCCTATCTATTTTCGCCTCAAAGTATCTGAAGGCAATAATGTGGAGCCTGCTTACAGCAATACGGTATCGGTCAATATCACTCCATATTTAATGGATATGACAGTAGGCACTGTTCTCGACGAGAAGAAAGCCGCTACAGGCGAAACGCTCTATTCTCCTCAAGCCGATGGCGTTTACAAAGGATTCATCGGTGCGACAGGATGGATGCATTATTATATGGAAGAAGGAGATGGAACTGTTTGGGGCAACTTGGGACAAGATAATTCTGCCTTTCTGATGTCGAGCGACGACACCAGTTGGAACTTCTGGTACCCAGGTCAATCGGGATGCTACTATACCATTGATGATACCAATAATAAAGTATGGTCGGCTCTCTACTTGCCGTCACTCTCTATAGCAGGCGATGTAACGGGCAGCATGACTTATTATCGGGCTCAAAACAAATGGATGTATGTATTCAAAGCTTCTGCTGCCGGCAATGCCAACGTCAAGATTTCGGGAACCGGCAAACAATACAATTATACAACCAGCACTGATGATACCAAGGCTGTTGATACTCCTCTCGGATTCGGCGGTACTACATCGGCAGTCACTTTCGGTTCGTCGGCATCGGATATTACGGTCAATATTCCGGCAACTGGCACTTGTACTTTGGTGCTCGACCTCAGTAATTCAAAAAAATGGACTTGTGAAGTAGAAAAAGGTGACATAACCCCTAAAGAAATCAATCAATATTTGTATCTTTCGGGTGTTAATGAGTCGGGATGGGACTTCACCAACTATCTCACTATTTACGATGAATCGACTCTCTCTTACGAAGGAGTACTCAAAATGAAATCGGAATGGGGATACAAGTTCTATCAGACGAGTGGCGATTGGAATAGTCAGCTTGGAATGGCATCAGGAAGTGCACTGAGCGGAACATTGTCATCAGATGGCGGCAATATTCCGGCAACCGACGAAGGAATGTATCTTTTCAAAGTAGGACTGCAAGATATGACCTACTCGCTGACTCCTGTTAGTGGAGTATATTATACAGGATTCAATGACGATTGGAGCACAACACAAATGACAGCAACTGCCACGGCAGGAGTATATACTGCCTCTTTAACCATTTCGAAAGTGTCGTCGTATGGTGGACAGATTCTTGTCAATGCCGATTGGAACCTGAAGTATGGTGGCAAAGATGGTAAACTGACTTTCACTGCTCCAAGCAACATCACCGACGACGCAACACTGGGTGTAGGAACTTATACGCTGACTGTAGACTTGACAAAAGGAACATACACAATTAAATAACTATCTTATCATGAAAAGAATTAATTTAAAAACACTTTTTGCATTGCTCACGATATGTTTGGGACTTACTTCATGCAGCAAAGACAACAGCAACGCTGAATCATTTCCCGAAGATACCACATACGATATGACGGGCTTGGCACGTGGCGCCGATGTGAGCTGGCTCACCGAAATGGAAGCATCGAGCATCAAATTCTACGATGCCAAAGGCAAAGCTACCGATTGTCTCACTCTGCTTCGAAGCTTGGGTATGAACTCTATCCGCTTGAGGGTTTTCGTCAATCCTACCGATGGTTGGTGCAATCAGTCGGATGTAGTGGCCAAAGCTTACCGCGCTGCTCAACTCGGATTCAGAATATTGATTGATTTTCATTATAGCGATACCTGGGCAGATCCTAGCAGCCAAACCAAACCGTCGGCATGGTCGAGTATGAGTTTGGACGAATTGAAGACTGCCGTTGCCAACCACACCACTTCGGTGCTCAATGCTCTCAAATCAGTGGGCGTAACCCCCGAATGGGTTCAAGTGGGAAACGAGACCAGCAACGGTATGCTTTGGGACGAAGGAAAAGCTTCCGACCACATGGCACAATATGCCGCTCTCAGCAATGCCGGTTATGATGCAGTGAAAGCAGTATTTCCCAATGCTCTGGTCGTCATTCATCTTGCCGAAGGCAATAAAGCATCACTCTACACTTGGATGTTCGACGGACTGAAAAATGCTGGTGCCAAATGGGACGTAATAGGCATGTCGCTCTACCCAGACAAGACGAACTGGGAATCGATGACAACCGATTGTGTGAGCAACATCAAAAGTCTCACTTCCCGTTATAGTTGCAAAGTGATGCTCTGCGAAGTAGGTATGGCCGAGAGTGAAGCCGCTACTTGCAAGACGTGGCTCACTTCACTAATAAGTCAATGTAAATCAATAAATGGCTATCTAGGTACATTCTATTGGGAGCCCGAATGCTACGGCACATGGAAATCGTATGGCAAAGGCGCCTTCGACGATAGTGGAAAACCAACAGAAGCACTCGACGCTTTCGCAGCAAAATAAGTAATAACCAAACAGAACAGTGATATGAACAACATCATCAAGCTAAAATCATTCTTCATGGTGACTATTCTTTGCAGCTGTGTATGCCTTACCCTGCATGCACAGCGCAGAGAATATACGCTTCGAAATGGATGGAAGTTTGCTCGCAGTGAAAAACCGGGAGCCGAGAAACCCGATTATAATGATGCCAAATGGCAATCGGTATCCATTCCTCACGACTGGGCTATCTATGGTCCTTTCAGCCGCGATTACGACTTGCAGAAAGTTGCGGTGAAGCAAAATATGGAGACCCAGGCCAGTGTCAAGACCGGCCGTACAGGAGGATTGCCCTACATCGGCATCGGTTGGTATCGGCGACCACTCAACATCGAAGCTTTCGATAGTAGCAAACAGCGCGCCACTCTCCTCTTCGACGGTGCTATGAGCGAAGCCCAAGTATATATTAATGGTAAGAAAGCTATCTTCTGGCCCTACGGTTACAATTCTTTCTTCTGCGATATCACGCCACTAGTCAGCAAAGACGGGAAAGGCAATACAATTGCTGTGAGACTAGAAAATAGGTCACAATCTTCTCGCTGGTATCCTGGAGCAGGCCTTTATCGTAACGTTCATCTCATTGTGACAAACGATACTCATATACCCGTTTGGGGCACTTACATCACAACGCCTCATGTAGAAAAAGCTTTTGCCACTGTTCGTTTGAAAACATCTGTCGACAACATCTCTAAAGACGCGAAGCTGAAACTCGAGACTCGTATCTTTGATGCCGAAGGTAAAGAAGTGGCATCGAGAACGACAACAGAATGCACTCCCGAGGGACAACCCGATGAGCAGAACTTCCTGGTCGAGAATCCGAAGTTATGGTCGCCCGAAAGTCCTTCGCTCTACGAGGCCCGCACTATACTATATATTAATGGTGTGGCTTGCGACAATTACATCACCCGATTCGGCATACGCAGTGTAGAGGTAGTTGCCCAAAAAGGATTCTTTCTCAATGGCGTCAATCGCAAGTTCCAAGGAGTATGCCTACACCACGACCTCGGTCCGCTAGGTGCTGCTGTCAATCGTTCTGCTATACGCCATCAACTCGTCATGCTCAAAGAGATGGGTTGCGATGCTGTTCGCACCTCTCACAACATGCCGGCCCCCGAACTTGTTGAACTATGCGACTCAATGGGACTCATGGTTATGGTAGAGCCTTTCGACGAATGGGATATGGCCAAATGCGAGAACGGCTATCACCGTTATTTCGGCCAATGGGCGGAGCGCGACATGGTGAACATGCTGCACAACTACCGCAATCATCCCAGCGTAGTGATGTGGAGCATCGGCAACGAAGTTCCTACTCAATGGAATGCTCAAGGCTACAAAGTAGCATCGTTCTTACAAAGTATCTGTCATAGAGAAGATCCTACCCGCCCCGTTACTTGCGGAATGGATCAAGTTAGTGCTGTTCTCAGCAACGGCTTTGCCGCCCAGCTCGACGTACCCGGATTCAACTATCGGGTGAATCGTTACGAGGAAGCCTACAACAAATTACCACAAGGCGTAGTACTCGGTTCGGAAACCAGTTCTACAGTAAGCTCAAGAGGTGTGTATAAGTTCCCTGCCGCACTGAAAGCCGATGCCAAATACGACGATCATCAAAGTTCATCTTACGACACAGAATACTGCTCGTGGAGCAACATACCCGATGACGACCTCGCCATGGCCGAAGATCATCCTTGGACAATGGGGCAATTCGTTTGGACGGGTTTCGACTATCTAGGCGAACCTTCGCCCTACGACACCGATGCATGGCCCAATCACAGTTCGATGTTCGGCATCATCGACCTCGCTTCGATACCCAAAGATCGTTATTATCTGTATCGCAGCGTATGGAATAAGAAAGACGCAACACTACATATACTTCCTCATTGGACGTGGACAGGACGCGAGGGACAAAACATTCCCGTCTTTGTGTACACTTCCTATCCCGAAGTAGAACTCTTTGTCAATGGTATCAGTCAAGGTAGAAAGAAGAAGGATAACACATCCCGTTTAGGTCGCTATCGTCTCTGTTGGAACGAAGTGACCTATCAGCCGGGAGAACTTCGTGCCGTAGCCTACAATGCCAATGGAGAGAAAGTTGCCGAAGAGACAGTGAAAACAGCAGGCAAGCCTCATCATCTCGAACTGTCGGTAGACCGAGACGTATTGACAGCCAACGGCGAAGACCTTTGCTATGTCACCGTTCGTGCCGTAGACCAAGATGGCAACCTCTGCCCCACCGACAATCGCCTGGTTGAGTTCAAAGTGAACGGTGCCGGTACATTCAAAGCAACAGCCAATGGCGACGCATGTTCGCTCGACCTGTTTCATTTGCCCAAGATGCACTTATTCTCGGGACAATGCACTGCAATCATCCAATCGGGACGTACAGCAGGCACAATTAAGCTGACTGCAACGGCCAAAGGATTGAAAGCCGCCAGCAGAACTATAAGTACAAAATAACAGACTTCTTGATTACAAATCTCTCACTTCATGAAGAGAAAGTGTAATGATAAAGATAACTTCTAAAAATAAAGCCTTTGTTTTAATAAATAAAGGCTTTATTTTATTAAATACAAGCTTTATTTTAATAAACAGAAGCTTTATTTATAGAACTCTTCATGAAGCGGCAAACTTCTCTTCTTGAAGAAACAAACTTCTTTTCATGAAGTAACAAACTTTTCTTCATCAATCAAAGGATTATTATGAGAGCAATATCAAGGAATTTAGTACAGTTCCTCATTATTTTGTGGTTAGTTTCACAATGTTCCCACTTATTTTGTGTATATAATCACAAAGTTCCCACTAACTTTGTGATTATATAGTTAAAGAAGCATAGCTTAATAATCATGTCGAGTTCACTAATAAAATACAAAACTCTAATAAAAATAACCGCGCAGAGGCTTTGATAAACAATTTTAATTCGTATTTTTGTTGAAACGAAATAATAACAACAAAATATATGCGAATAGGATTATTTATTCCCTGTTACGTTGATGCCGTATACCCTGAAGTAGGTGTTGCAACGTACAAACTACTGAAACATCTAGGCGTTGACTTCGACTACCCTATGCGACAAACCTGTTGCGGACAACCTATGGCTAATGCCGGTTTCGAAGAGAAAGCCGTTCCGCTTGCCGAACATTTTGAAGAACTTTTTCAAGAATACGACTATGTAGTAGCTCCATCTGCCAGTTGTGCCGCTTTTGTCAAACTGAACTATCCTCGTCTGCTCGAAGGCAAACATGCCTGCTTGACTAGCGAAAAGATTATGGATGTCTGCGAATTTCTGCACGATGTTCTCAAAGTAGACAAGCTTCCTGGCGTATTTCCACATAAAGTGAGCATTCACAACAGCTGCCACGGCGTAAGAGAATTACATCTTTCTTCGCCCAGCGAACTGAACATCAAGCCATTCTCTAAAATAAAGGACTTATTGCAACTGGTAGAAGGAATCACGATTCTGGAGCCCGATCATGTTGACGAATGCTGTGGCTTCGGCGGAATGTTTGCCATCGAAGAGCCCGAAGTATCGGTGCAGATGGGAACCGATAAGATAAACAACCATATCGCTACCGGAGCCGAATACATTACGGGAGCCGACAGTTCTTGCCTGATGCACATGCAGGGCATGGCACGCCGACAGAATATGCCGATTCAATTTATTCATGTGGTTCAAATTTTAGCAGCAGGATTATGAGTACGAAACATAGAAAAGCAGCACAAGTGTTTCTCGCCAATAAGGCCGAAGCACAATATCATAACAAGTCTATCTGGTTTGCTCGTGAAAAACGCGACCGTATGGCAATGCAGCTTGATGAATGGGAAGAACTGCGCGAGCTGTCGAGCGAGATAAAGAAACATACGCTGACGCATCTCGACAGGTATTTGGAGCAGTTTGCAGCCAACGCTGAAGCCAATGGCGTTATCGTTCATTGGGCAAAAGACGATATAGAGCACAATGAAATTGTTTACGATATTCTCAATCAGCACAATGTGCAGAAGTTAGTGAAGAGCAAATCTATGCTCACCGAAGAGTGTCATCTCAATAAATATTTAATTAAAAGAGGTATCGATGTCGTAGAGACCGACCTCGGAGAGCGTATTCTGCAATTGATGAATGTAGCTCCATCTCATATCGTGATGCCCGCTATCCATCTGAGACAACAACAGGTGGGCAAGCTATTCGAAGAGAAACTAGGCACCGACCCCGATAACTGCGACCCTACCTATCTGACCAAAGCTGCCAGGATGCATCTGAGAAATGAGTTTCTTACTGCCGATGCCGGCTTGACAGGTGCCAACTTTGGTGTGGCTGCAACAGGCGACGTGGTAGTATGCACCAACGAAGGCAATGCCGACATGAGTACTTCTCTTCCCAAACTTCATATCGTTTCGATGGGCATAGAAAAGGTGATTCCCAACTACGATGCACTTGGCGTATTTGTCAGACTGCTGGCTCGTTCGGCAACAGGACAACCCTCTACCACTTATACTTCTCACTTCCGCAAGGCTCGTCCGGGATGCGAAATGCATATCGTACTGGTAGACAACGGACGAAGTGATATCATAGGCAACGAGGAACATTGGGAGACATTGAAATGTCTGAGATGCGGTGCCTGCATGAATACTTGTCCAGTGTATCGCCGCACCGGAGGATATTCTTATACTTATTTCATTCCCGGCCCTATTGGCATCAATCTAGGCATGTTGAGAGCCCCCAGAGTATTCAGCGATAATGTTTCGGCTTGCTCGTTGTGTTGTTCGTGCGACAATGTTTGTCCGGCCAAAGTGAATCTATCTGAACAGATTTACCGCTGGAGACAGAATTTGGACAGCCTGCACAAAGCCGACCCGATGAAGAAAGCCATTTCGGGTGGACTCAAATATCTGTTCGGCCATCCTACCTTATATTATATGGGACTGAAATTTGCGCCACTCATCAACTCTATGCCACGAAGCCTCATCTATAATAAACTCAATGCATGGGGAATAGGGCGCGAATTGCCGAAGTTTGCAAAGAAATCGTTTGCCGAGATGTATAAGAAAGGAATTGTAAGATAACAAAACAGAATCTATCATGAACAGCAAAGAAGATATATTGAATAATATAAAGAGCAATATTCATTCATCATTCGATATGCCCGACCTCTCGTCTGTCAAAGGGATACAGTACGAAGATATACTGCAACAGTTTGTAGAGATGACAAAGATAGTGGGTGGAAAAGTAGTGATATTGAAAGAAGGTGATGATTTGAATGCATCGATACGCTCCAGTTATCCCGATGCAAAAGTCATCGTTTCCAATGTTCCCGAAGTGACAATCGCTACCGTCAATCCCGATGAAGTGAATCGTCCGCAAGAGTTGAACGGCACCGACCTCACTATTGTAGAAGGTAAAGTGGGTGTTGCCGAGAACGGTTGCATCTGGATTCCGCAAGCCACAAAAGAGAAAGCCGCCTATTTCATTGCCGAAAGTCTGGCTATTTTGTTGCCTGCCGATAGTATCGTGAACAATATGCACGAAGCCTACAAACGGATAGAATTTAATGATTATGGTTTCGGAACATTTATTTCGGGCCCATCAAAGACTGCCGATATCGAACAGGCACTAGTAATGGGTGCACAAAGTGCTAGAGAAGTAACTGTAATCATCAGACTATAACAAAAGAATGGTGCATATCAGACTTATGAATCACGATATAAGTCTGATATGCACCATATTAAAAAACAGATGCTACAAAAGTGTATCTATATCTTTATTACTTAAGATAAACCTCCAACATCTTGGCCAGCTTAGTTCCAGCATCTTTACAGCCGTCGCCCATCAGATTGTTGAGAGAGCCAAACTTACCGCCATTACCTTTCAAAGCTACCCTGGCAAGCACCTCATCAGAACCTACCTTAGTAAAGGTTACAACAGCGTCCAAGTCACCTTTCTTTGTAAAAGATACGGCTTTCACAGTTGCTTGATAGTTGAAAGAGTCAACCCTAATACTATGCAAGCCACATTTTTTCTTGCGCATGGTTTTATTGAAAGCGAAGACTAGTTCTTCTGTCAGTTCGGCATTGCTCTTCTTCATCCACTCCTCAACATTCTCATCTTTAGAAAGATTCAACTCCAAATAGCTTTTCATTGCCGTTCCGTCGATTGTTGTTCCGGTCATATCGATGGTAATTCCTAAATTAGTCTGACCCCGTAAGAAGTCGAATGATCTAGGCACTAAAGACTGAGCATTCGTTGTGACACACAAAGCAAAAACAAAAGTAAAAAATAAAATAATCTTTTTCATCTCAATATGTTTTGAAAATCAATATAAAAAGGACAAAATACGATCATTTAGCTTACTAGGAAGAAGCTCTATCAAGCTAAAGTCAGTCGTATTGTGAGGTACAAACTATTTGATTGGTTTATCTGCTCCTATTGATAAGCAATATGCACGAGCCATATCATGGGCGTTCGGATTATTTACAGCGTCAGGATGATCTTTGTAATATTTCTGAATACATTTAATCAAACCAACAGCATTAAGGCTTTCACCGCCAGCAACCATTTCTAATTCTGAATCAGACAATGTTATCCGTTCTTTTCTTTCATTATTATCTTTCATAATCGTACAAGTTATAAGTTAAAAACGATATATCCTCTATTTTAATAACCACAAATTTAGGAATTAATTTCAAATAAACAATATTTTATCGATTAACAAATCAATTTACAAATTCAATAAATAGCCTGATATAGCCTGATAACAAGGATTTATGAATAGAAAATCAATCAGATTAATATAACTTAATCTTTATCTTCCTCATTATAGTGATAAATAGGATTAATTTTTAATATGATTTTAGAATTCGATATCAGTTAGTATAAAGAAGTATATTAATCTAAAATATCTGCTTAAATATCGATTGTTTGTATTATCAAAAAGGCTCTAAAAGTTTACTTTAGGGGTTACTTCTTTTATTATTAAATCACTAAAATACAGTATATTAAAAATTTATATAACTTACTTTAGATGTTTACGTATATCGAGGTTATATAAGTGAATGAAGTAATTTAGCGGTCAGAAAACAAATCAATATTTTTATTAACCGTATGCTAAAAACCATCGCAATCACACTGCTGCTTTTCATACCTACTATAGTATGTGCGCAGCTTCCTCAACTAGGAAAAGATCCTATTGACAAAGTCATTGCAGCAATGACTCTCGACGAAAAGCTCAATCTATTAATTGGTTCGAGCGGAAATGTAAAGACCAATGCTTCGGCAACAATTGGTAACTCTTCCGAACTAGTACCTGGCGCAGCCGGTCAACTCAACGCTATTCCTAGATTAGGAATACCAGCAACAGTTTTGGCTGATGGTCCTGCCGGACTACGTATTAATCCTACCCGCAACGGTTCTTCACAGACTTATTATTGCACTCATTTTCCAATCGAAACAGTGATGAGTTCGACATGGAACACTGCATTAGTAAAAGAGGTAGGCTCTGCCATGGGCTACGAAGTGAAACATTATGGTGTAGACGTACTCTTGGCACCAGCTACCAACATTCATCGTAATCCACTGAACGGACGCAACTTCGAATATTACAGCGAAGATCCTTTATTGGCAGGAAAAATTACGGCAGCCATGATAAATGGCATACAGAGCAATGGCGTTGGTACTTCTCTCAAACATTTCGCTCTCAACAACCAGGAGACCAACCGTACATCTAATAATGTAATCGGCACTCCTCGTACATTCCGCGAAATCTATCTCAAAACTTTCGAGATAGCAATCAAAGAGAGTCAGCCTTGGACAGTGATGTCATCTTATAATAAGATTAACGGAACTTACGCCAGTGAGCGTGCCGACCTTCAGACTGAGATTCTTCGCAAAGAATGGGGATTCAAAGGAATGGTAATGACCGACTGGTTTGGTGGGCAGCATGCCACACTTCAAATGGAAGCAGGCAATGACTTGCTGATGCCTGGCAAGCTGACACAGCGTGAAGAGCTGAAGAAAGCGATTCTTAATGGTACTCTTTCAATGGATATCATCGACCGCAATCTTACAAAGATATTAGAATATATCGTACAAACTCCTCACTTCAAAGGATATGTAGCCGACAACAATCCAGACCTCAAAGCACATGCAGAAGTCACTCGTAATGCCGCTCTTGAAGGAATGGTACTTCTTAAGAATCAGAAGAACGCACTTCCTCTCAATTCCAAAATAAAGAATCTGGCTGTTTTCGGTCGCACATCTTACGATTTCATTGCAGGAGGAACAGGTTCTGGTGACGTTCATCATGCTTATGTTGTTTCTCTTATCGATGGATTAAAGAATGCCGACTTTAATGTCGATGCCAATATTAAGGCCACTTACGAGAAATATATTCCTGAAGCAACGGCTCGTATGCCTAAAGCGAACGGCCAGTTTGCAGCATTCCTACCCAAGCATCTCATTCCTGAAATGGACTTATCTGATGTTGCTTTGAATAATGTGGCAAAGACCAACGACGCAGCCATCATCACCATTGGTAAGACTTCGGGCGAATTTGCCGATCGTTATATCAGCAATAACTTCAATCTGACCAAAGAAGAAAAGAAAATGATTAGCGATGTCGCAACAGCTTTTCATAAAGCAGGCAAGAAAGTTATCGTCATACTCAATGTTTGCGGTGTTGTAGAAACTCAAAGTTGGATGAACAATGCTGATGCTGTACTCACAGCATGGTTGCCCGGTCAGGAAGGCGGTAATTCTGTAGCCGATATCCTAACAGGCAAAGAGAGCCCTTCGGGACGTTTGCCAATGACATGGCCTGTAAGCTATAATGATGTTCCTTCTAAAAACGACTTCCCTACCCCCGATGAGATCAGTGACGATGAACTGACAGAATCTTTAAAAGGATTCATGACAGAACGCAAAGAAGGTGTCAAGAAGAATTTCGACGTCACGACCTATAACGATGGAATATATGTAGGCTATCGCTACTATACAACGAAGAATGTGCCTGTATCATTTCCTTTCGGCTACGGCATGAGCTATACCAACTTTAAATACGATAAACCGGTCGTAACAAAAGAAGATAACGGCGATATCAAAGTAGAAGTAAAAATAACCAATATAGGTAAGGTAGCTGGCAAAGAAGTAGTACAAGTCTACGTTGCTGCTCCTGGAAAAGATATGGATAAGCCCGCTCGCGAATTGAAAGGCTTTGCTAAGACAGACAAGCTCAATGCCGGTGAGAGTCAGACAGTAACTATCAATATACCTTATACATCTCTTGCCTCTTTCAATGAAGCTGGAAGTTGCTGGCAGGTAGAATCAGGTAGTTACATCATAATGGTAGCAAAAAATGCCGCCGATACAAAGCCACTCGTCTCAACCATATCAATTGATGGAAAAGTCACCGAAACAGTAAGACCATGCTTATCTCTTGAACAGAAATAACAAATACATAAATAAAGCAATATAAACCTCAACAAAGTTATAATCATGAAAACAAACAAATTCTTATCAATCTTAGCTTTGATGTCCTTATTGGCAGTACCATCTTTCGGACAAAAGAAAGAAGCAGCCGCGAAAGACACGACCGACACAAAGGAGGTAAAAAACAGAAACGTGATGCTCAACGCATCTTCCGACAATCAGCCTCGTCAGATTTCAATAGGTCTGCCTTCTTCTCTCTCTGCATCTATTTATGAAGATGGGCTACCTGTATCCTATAATATATGGCCATGTCTACCTTACATGTATTGGACTCCAACAGCATCTCATGGACGTATGGGATTGCTTTCTCTCGGAGAAAGTGCTATCACTAACGGTGCCGTCAACTATGCCGTATTATCTTATACAAGAGAAGGTGGCAAAAAGTTTGAAGGACATGTCAACTACACAACCAACATCTTCAATCTGCAACGTTTCGATATGAACGTAGCAGGACCTATTAAGAATGGTTGGAGCTACTCGCTTGGTGCATACGTCAATCTTGATCCAGGTTCAAACAAATTGGCAGATACTCATTATGCCAATGATATGAAGATATTGAAAGCCGGACTGACAAAAGAATTTAAAGACAACCGTGGTAAGATGAGTATATTCTACAAATATGCTTATACCAAGAGTATGACCGATAACTACGGACCATTTATTTACGTCGGCGACGGTAGTGTGAAAGAATATGACGGTTTCAGCTTGGGACACGATGGTTTCTTGCCTCAAAATGGTAATATCACATATAAAGATGTTATGACTGGCCAAACAAAGACCTACAACCGTTCCGATGGTATCCACGCTTTGAACAATGACCTTGTATTCAACTTGAACTACAAATTAAATAATGGTATGATCTTCGACCTCCGTTCTAAGTATCGCTATGCCAACTCTTACTACTCAACATTGGCACTGGCAGGAACAGGTACTGCTACAGCTACATCGGGATATACTTATGCCTATGATAATGGAACTCACTCTGCAGGTGATGTCTATACCGGCTATATCAACAACCGTTATTTGCTCCGCGATCTTGGTTTCGAACGTGACTGGCTCACGACAGCCGAATTGAAAGGTTCTAGCAATAACCAGAAGCATAATTGGCGTTTAGGTTTCAATTTCTGGTGGAACCGTCAAGGCATCACAGCCAGTACCGGCGTTTATGCTCATACTGTAGAAGCCAACCCTGTATGGCTGAAAAGAAATGGTAGTCAAGGTTTTGCCCTCAATACCGGTGGCGAGTACTACGATTCTCACGAAATTAAGTCTGCTCTTTATGCTTCTGACGATTGGCAAGTCAATCAACGCTTATTCTTATCGGCAGGTGCACGTCTGGAATATTATAACTTAGGTGGAAACAATGCATTCGCTTTCGAAAACGCCACCGATACCAAAGCATTATACTCTAATAATATCCGTACTATAGGTTACAATGTCGCTAATGGTACTATGACAACATTCAAAAAGACTTGGGTAAACCCGGCAGCTACTTTTAATGGACGTTACACTATTTCTCAAGGTTTCGGTCTATTGGCAGAATACGTTTACGCTATGCAACATCCAAATTCTCAGGACTTCGGTGGTGCCTATACTCCTATCCTCAACCCAGTAAATATTCATCTTGGACGTGCCGGTATATTTTGGAATACAGCATGGATGAAATTGGTTTCTCAGGTATCTCTTATCAGCCAAAGCAATTACAAGAGTCGTACACAATTCACCAATCCTAACGATGCTTCCGACGTTGTTACCATTCCTATTACAAATGATGTACAGACAATGGGTTGGACTACCGACGTTGTTCTTACTCCGTTCAAAGGATTCACTTTCCATGGATTGCTCACTTTGCAGAACCCGAAATACAAGAACTTCAATATTACAGCCAACTTCAGCGACGGGACTTCAAAAAGTTATAACTTCACCGACAAGGTTACAACAGGTGTAAGCAAAACAATCATCGAGCTCGATCCTAGCTATATGTTCAGCAAATTCCGTCTTTGGGCTAGCTTCCGTTATCAGAGCAAGCAATACATCAACAAGACCAACTCTCTATATTTCAATGGCCGTTGGGAAACATTCGGTGGTGTAGACTACTATGCTAATAAGAATTTGAGCTTCACAATGAATGTAGTGAACTTCTTGAATCAGAAAGGTGCTAGCGGCAGTATCGGTGCAGCCGATCTTATCGAAGATGTATCAGCTTATAAGAATTATCTGATGGCCGGTACTTATATTCGTCCATTCACAGTAGAATTTGCAGTTCACGTTAATTTCTAAACTAAAAAATAGAATAAGACAGTATTAAATAAGTATATTTGATACTGTCTTATTAAAAGCCATAAACACAGTTTATCATGAAAAAGATATTATTATCGTTTGCAGCCATTTTGTTCGCTGCAACAATGAGTGCCCAAAATGCACCCCAGGTGAAGACAAATGATGGTATACTCGAAGGAACAAACGAATCGGGTATCAAAGTATTCAAAGGTATAGCTTTCGCTGCTCCTCCAGTTGGCGATTTACGTTGGAAAGCTCCTCAACCTGTACAGAAATGGGATGGTGTGAAAGAAGCTAAAGAATTTGGCCCCAACCCGATGCAAGAGAATATCTTCGGTGATATGAACTTTGGCACAAGTAAAATGAGCGAAGATTGCTTATACCTTAATATATGGACTCCATCAAAAACAATGGATGAGAAACTACCAGTATTCATCTATTTCAATGGTGGCGGACTCATGGCAGGTAGTGGTAGCGAGCCACGCTATGCCGGACAAGCAATGGCACGTAAAGGTATCGTTTCTATCACAGCCAACTACCGTGAAGGTATCTTCGGATTCTTTACTCATCCCCAACTTTCAAAAGAGACGACATACAAAGGCTCTGGCAACTATGGCTTCCTCGATCAGGCAGCAGCTATCAAATGGGTGAAAGAGAATGTCGCAGCTTTTGGCGGCGACCCCGACCGTATCACAATCATGGGCGAATCGGCTGGTTCAATGTCGGTAAGTGCATTAATGGTATCTCCACTTACAAAAAATCTTATTCATCAAGCAATGGGCTCAAGTGGTTCGGTTATCGGTTCGAGAGGTGTACTGACACTCAAAGAAGCAGAAGCCAATGGTGTTGAACTTGCTAAAAAGATGGGTTATAAGAATATCAAGGACCTTCGAAATGTCCCTGCCGAAGAATTGATGAAACTAGCAGCTATAAAGAGCGTTCCGGGATATAATATTGATGGCTATTTCTTCACAGAGCAACCTATTGAGACATACAAGAAAGGCGAACAGGCTCAAGTAGCTTGCCTCATCGGCAATAACTCTTCAGAAATGGTTCCTGCCTATATATTAAAAGGTAAGCCTGCAACCATCGAGAATCTGAAAGCTGTTGTAGAGTCTACATTCAAAACTTCTGCTGATGATATTCTTCCACTCTATGGTATCAATACCGATGCTGATATCATGAAACTTCCAGGCTATCAACTTGCTGGCGATATGTTTATCGCTTACTCTACTTGGAAATGGTTGGATATGTTGAAAAAAACAGGTTCTCAACCGGTATATCGCTATATTTACTGTCATCCACGTCCCGACATGGTCATGAAAGACAAGACTGCCGGATTAGCTGGAGGCGTACAAGATAAGAAAGATGCTGCTCCTGCACCGAAAATTCCAGGAGCTATTCACTCTGCCGATATCGAATACTCAATGGGTAATCTTCCCACCAATACTGTATTCGCTTGGAATGCCGACGACTATGCTGTTTCTGATATCTTTATCAACTTCTTCGCCAATTTCATCAAGACTGGTAATCCTAATGGTTTAGGACTTCCCGAATGGACTCCTACCAACGGACAAGTAGTATCTCCTGTCATGCAGATTGATGTCAACAGCTATCAGAAAGCTGATCCTAAAATGGAGAAACGTTACGAGTATCTCGATACACTCTATTTTCCAGCAAAATAAATATCTTCTATAGATGCTATTTTTATGGGACTTAAACTAAAAAATATTTTATTAGTAGGTGTTCTGATAGTTTCAACCTCTGCTACTGCCCAATATTATAACGGGCAGCAGCAAGGCTGGCTACAGAAAGCAGAAGCTTGCAAGCCGACTTTAAAGACAACGATACATCATCCTGTCAGCGAGGTAATCATTGAGAAGGATAAAAATGCTTTTCAAGGTTTCAGAGCAGTGAAGACAGGCAACTTGGATGAGTTGTATACAACGTCTTTCAAACAGAAGAAAGAGGTTGTGATTGATTTCGGCGAACATTTGGTAGGCAAAGTTTCGTTCAAATTGAAAGACTTAGGTCCGATACAAGATGCTGTATTGAGATTTAAAGTCACTTTTGGAGAAATACCAAGTGACTTAGGTCTGCCGATTGAACCCTACACCGGCAGTTTGAGTCGTGGCTGGATGCAGGACTTTGTCGTTGATGTTTCTTATGATGGGACTTGCAATATATCCCGCCGCATCACTGCCCGCTACATGAAAATTGAAGCAATAGGTACATCTATTTACAGTGATTTCTGTTTCGACAATATCACCTTCGAAGCAACAACATCTGCTGGAGAGTCTAAAGCGATATTAGCTGATACAACACCTCAGATTTTCAAAGATATTGCTCGTGTCTCCGAAAACACTTTAAAGGATTGTATGCAAGGAGTGTTCGAAGATGGACCCAAACGCGATCAACGTCTATGGATGGGAGATCTATATTTACAGGCTTTGGCTAACACTGCCTCTTTCAAAGAATTCAATCTGACAAAACGCTGTCTATATCTACTTGCAGGACTTGCCAATCCTAAAAATGGCTTGCTCTACTCTAATTTAGTAGAATATCCGAAACCACGTGCTCAAGTCACTTTCTTTGTAGACTACGCCTTATCATATGTTCTAACACTTCTTGATTATTACAAAGCAACCGGTGATAAAGAAACAGCTATCGAACTTTGGCCCGTTGCTAAAAGACAAATCGAAGCAGTGATGGAGCAAGCAGTTGATAAAAACAATCTCTATTCGAATACAGAATATCAGTTCAAAGACATGATGTTCTCTATGGTATTCTTTGACTGGTGCCCTACCACCCTCGACAAACATGCAGCGATTCAAGGTTATTTGGCTTATATTGTAGACCATGCTTACGAATTGGCCAAAAGTATAGGAACAGTCAATGAAGTAAAAGATTATCCGGCAATCGTAAAAAGACTTCGCGACGCAGGACGAAAACTATATTGGGACAATAGAAATAAACAGATAGTAAGTGGCAAAGATAAACAAATATCTTATTCGGGTACATCATGGGCTATTCTTGGTGGGCTAATCAATAATAAAGAAGCAGCACAAGCACTAAAGAATGTCATGAGCAACAAACAAGCCATTACTCCAGGTACACCATACGCTAATCATTTTTTTGTTGCTGCAATGCTCAAATGTGGAATGAACAATGAAGCTCGCCAATACATTGAGAATTATTGGGGAGGAATGGTCAAACTGGGAGCTGATACCTTTTGGGAATATTATGTGCCCACCAATCATCTGTTCTCATCTTACAACAACTATACACTACTCAACAGTTATTGCCATGCCTGGAGTTGTACACCAATATACTTTATAGTGAACTACCCCAGTGTATTCCAAAAATAACAATTAATAGATTTATATCATGAAAAAGCTATATATCGTACTTGCTGCCGCCCTTTCGGCATCACTCTTTGGCGTATCTACCAACAAGAAGCCGCAAACAAAGAGTTTTATTACGATTGTTCAAAAAGGTGGTAAGACTTTAGGATATTCCACATCGTCTGGAATAAAGATTCTTACAGTAGATGGATTTAAATTTAAAGATTTGAACCGCAATGGCAAACTCGACAAATATGAAGACTGGCGACTACCAGCCCACGAAAGAGCTGTCGATTTGGCCAGTCAACTGTCTATCGAGGAGATTGCCGGATTAATGTTATACAGTGCTCATCAGGCTATACCAGCCAATGAAGCGGGTTTTGGTAGCAGCACATACGGTGGACAGCCTTTTTCTAAAAGTAGCGCTCAAGCATCCGACCTAAGCGATGCACAAAAGAAATTTCTCGTCGACGACAACCTCAGGCATGTGCTCATCACGACGGTGAAATCGCCTGCCGTTGCTGCTCAATGGAACAACAATGTACAATCTCTTTGCGAAAGTATTGGTCATGGAATCCCTGCCAATAATAGCTCCGACCCACGTCATGGCACAACAGCCAATACAGAGTATAATGCGGGTTCGGGCGGAAAGATATCGCAATGGCCGGGACAACTTGGACTTGCTGCTACTTTCGACCCAGCTGTTGTTAAAGAGTTCGGGCGTATTGCTTCTCATGAATATCGGGCACTAGGTATCGCTACAGCTCTTTCTCCTCAGATAGATATTGCAAGCGAACCTCGATGGAGTCGCGTGAACGGTACTTTTGGCGAGGATCCTAACCTATCAGTCGATATGGCTCGTGCTTATTGCGACGGTTTTCAATCGAGCGAAGACAATAATGGTGGTTGGGGTATGTACAGTGTCAATGCGATGATTAAACATTGGCCCGGAGGTGGCCCCGAAGAAGGTGGACGCGACGGTCATTTCGGATACGGAAAGTTTGCCGTTTATCCTGGAAATAACTTCTCTACGATGCTTCGTCCTTTCACAGAAGGTGCTTTCAAACTCGAGGACGGAACTGAGAAAGCTGCCAGTGTGATGCCCTATTATACGATTTCTTACAATCAGAATGGTGGTAGCGGAAGCAACAGAGGTAATAGCTACAATAAATATATGATAACCGACCTGCTTCGTGGCACTTATCAATATGATGGTGTAGTATGTACCGACTGGATGGTTACAGCAAATGTATCCAATGTTTCGAATTTCGAAGGTAAATGTTGGGGAGCAGAGAATTTGAGCATCGCTCAACGTCACTATGAGATATTAAAAGCTGGTGTCGATCAATTTGGCGGCAATAATGATAAAGGTCCGGTATTGATGGCTTATCAGATGTGGAAAGATGAATACGGAGTGGCTTCAGCCCGCACTCGTTTTGAGAAATCGGCAGTCAGACTGCTCATCAATATCTTCCGCACAGGATTGTTCGAGAATCCTTATCTCGATCCAGCCGAAAGCAGCAAAATGGTAGGTAATAAAGAATATATGAAAGCCGGATATGACGCTCAAATCAAGAGTATCGTCATGCTGAAGAATAAGAACAATGTATTACCCCTGACTGATAAAAAATTGAAAGTATACGTACCGAAACGATTCATAAAAGGTGTATCCGACTGGTGGGGAAATACTCCTGCCGACAAGACCGATTACCCGGTAAGCCTGGATATCATAAAGAAATATTATAACGTAGTAGACAATCCTGCAGAAGCCGACTTTGCTATCGTCTTTATCGAAAGTCCTAATGGCGGTACAGGTTATAGTGTTGCCGACCGCAAAGCAGGAGGTAATGGCTACGTCCCCATTTCTCTTCAATACGGTTCATACACTGCAACAACAGCTCGTGCTCAGAGTTTGGCTGGCGGTGCACCCGACGAGAACTTTGAAAATCGTTCATTCCGCGATAAGTCGTTCACCTCTTACAATAGCACAGATGCCGAACTCGTAAAGACAACTAGACAGGAGATGGGTTCCAAGCCAGTTATTGTCTCTGTAAAATGCTATAAGCCCTGTATCTTATCAGAAATTGAAGGACAAGCCGATGCGATCGTCATCGACTTCGAGACTCAGGCTCAAGCAGTAATGGATATTATCAGTGGCAAGTATGAACCAAGCGGGTTGCTGCCAATGCAATTTCCTGCCAACATGGAAACTGTTGAAGCTCAGAAAGAAGATGTTTCGCGGGATATGACTCCTTATACCGATAGTTTGGGCAATCAATACGACTTCGCTTTCGGACTCAACTGGAAGGGTATTATCGACGACAGCAGAGTGAAGAAATATAAATAATAAGGTATACTACTCAAATAGTAAAGAAATGAAGAAAATAGCTTTTATCATACTCGCATTGCTCACGGCAACTTTTGCTAGTGCGCAAATCAAAAAAGTAAAAGTACTTATCGACAATGACTTCTGTGGAGATCCCGACGGATTGTTCGAACTAGTACACCATGCTCTTTCACCAACGACAGACATCGTAGGCATTGTCGGTGGTCATCTTAACGACGGTCCCGGCTTCACCAAACGAAAAGACCAGGCTACAGAATCTGTAGAGAAAGCCAATGCACTACTAGAAGCGATGAACCTGAAAGGTAAATATAAAGTTGTACCAGGAGCAGAGAAAGCAATGACATCCGACGACAAAGCCATTGATTCGGAAGGTGCACGTCTCATTATCGACGAAGCTAAGAAATGTACACCTCAAAAACCTCTTTATGTGGTTTGCGGCGCAGCTCTCACCAATGTAGCCAGTGCCTTATTGCTCGATCCATCTATCAGTAAAAATATAATAGTAGTGTGGATTGGAGGTCAAGAGTATAGTTTTGGTGCTGTTCCTCCTCCCGGCTACTCGGCTGTAGAGTACAATCTCAACTTATGCATTCCTGCCGGACAAGTGGTGTTTAATAAGAGTGATGTTCGTATTTGGCAAGTACCTCGCGACGCTTAT
>DAIUBN010000006.1:0-38805 GCA_036846645.1 Bacteroidaceae bacterium
TTCGTAAACAACGATTTTTCCACCAGGCATACAAAATGCATTGGCTTCTTTGCTTTGTACCAAATGAAATTCCCACGCGTAATTTTGAACTTCAGAACTCATTCCATTTGCTTTGAGATAAGTTTCTACTGCACCGGCAATGCGTTTGCCAACACGAACAACCATTGCTGTTTCTGTGGCATTGGTAGAGGGCTTTGCACTAGACATGTATTCTTTAAAACTCTGGTTACTTAAGCTCATTACTTCCGAATCCGAAACTAATAAAAGCTGTTTTCTACCGGTTACGGCAACTGTTCCACAAGAACTTACTAATAAGCAAGTAAGTAAAACGCTTAATAAAATATTAAATTTTTTCATTACAGATAAATTTGTTTCAATAGTTTACTGTTAGTGCTACAAAAGTAATGAAATATTCAATATGTTATTCTTGTAAAGTGAAAGTTTATCTATTTATTAATCTTATCTTTTGTTTCTTCGTCTTTGGCACCCGTATTGTTTTCTGATTTCGACGGATTATTTCTTCTTTTATTTTTCTGAGGCAATGTCTTCATTTTAAATCTGTTCCAAAAGAATAGCTCACTCCATTTATCGAAATCTTTCTGAAGAATGATACCGATGCCTTGTGTCGTCAGGTTCGTCTTGGTATAATATCGGTCGTTAGTTTCGTTGTAGGCTTTTAGTCGGATTGTTCCTTTTCTGTTGAGCAGCAGTTCTGCTACGAAATCACCAACAAAAGTCGAATTGGTAAGCGGGTTGTCACGATAGCCGAAATTACCATTTACAAGGAGTCGGTTGTTCAGCAATCGTCCCGATAGCATACCTTCTACGTCCATTTCGTTCCATCCGTTCTGTCCGGTACTCAGGTTAGTTCCGAAGTTCCAGTTCTTCAGGTTGATTTGTGATAGTATATTATTGAGTTGCCCCGAAATGGTTGAAGACAGGACAGACGACATCATATTGGAGTTTTGAGTGGCGCTGTTGGAAGTATTCTCTTGTGTATAGAATTTGCCTATACTCAGCAGATACAGAATTTGAGTATTCATTTGTTCTTCGGTGCTGATATAGTTTCTTACCATAGTTTGAATTTCGTCTTGCTCGTTAGGAAGCTCCAGGTTGAAGTTGATTGTCGGATGTGTAAGGAGTCCGGTAAGGTGCATCAGACAGTTCACTTTGATATTTGTCTGTTTTACGATGTTAGAAGCTGATGGTATCAAATCGGTCAGTGAGGCAGAATTAACGGTATATTTGGCCAGCACATTCAAGTTGGCATCGAGTGGAGCACCACTAAAGGTGATTGTACTACCATCGTCTATAGTGAAATTCTTTCTGATGATTTGTTGCAGACTGAATTTATAATCTCCTTCTTTAATAGTATAAGTACCAAACATTCTGAAATTGCCTTTATTATAGAAGTCGCATCTTATGTTTCCGCTACCTCTGGCCGTGATATAATCGCCAGATACCGGGTCCATAATAATCTTCAAAGTCGCGTCGGGAGTGACATTGGCTTGCAGATTCAAGCGGATATCTCCAGATATTTTGTCTAACGAGAAGTCGGGCGTCTCGTCTACATTCAGACTATCTACATATCTCTTTTGAGTCTTATCGACGAATGTGATAAATTGGTTGCTCAATGCCGAAGAAGTGTTTCGGTTGATATATACGAAGGTAGAGTTCTTGTCGGTACGGATAGCCGACGTGATATCGAGTCCTTTGTTGGTACCGCCTTGCAGTATGACGTTGCCTGTAGCATGTATCTTGCCATAGAACGGAAGATCTTCTCTTTCTTTCGTGTTCATCAGCAGCATGTTTTTGAGGCCGAGTGAGATACGATAATCAAAGTTGTGAAGATGCTTGAAAGTGATCAGACCGTTGGCTAGTCCTGCATTGCCTTCTGTATCGTAAATCTTAGAATCTTTGAAAGCAATGCTTGTAGGGGTGACATGGAGCGAATCTTTCAGTACAATAGATGTATTGAGGAAACCAATCTTGCAACTGACATCAGTAAGCACGTCAGCTTTCAAATTCAGTTCGCTGAACTTGCCATATAAATGAATATTGCCGGTGGCGCGACCTTTCAAATCGTCGAAAATCGAAGAGATGAAGTAATGTACCATCTTGAGGTTCGTATTGTCCGCCTCAATATTCAGATCGAGTCCGTCTTTCGGATGGAGAGGATAGATATAGCCTGTCACGTGAGTCTTAGACAGATTCGGCTCAGATAAATGAGCGTTCAGACTCACACCTTGTTTTTCTTCATCCCAGCGGGCTTCGATAACACCATCACCCAAGGGACCGTTGTTGAATGTAAGGTCGCGAACGTTCAGCACACTGTTGATGCGCGGTTTCTGCATCGTGTTGCAGATGTTTACTCTGCCGCTTATCTCCGATTTGAAGTCTACATCATAAAAGTTGAGTATCTTGAAAATATATCCTAGATTGATATCTTTCATATCTACTTTCAATGTATCAGATGATTTATTGGAAGCGCGTCCGTTGATATGAATGAAACGGTCTTTATGACTGAAAGAGAAATCGCTGACCTCTACTATGCCGTTGTCTACCATTACTGTAGAAGGATGCACCTGCCAAATTGTATCATTCACGATAACGTTGCTTTGTTTGATTCGAGAGAAAATCTTGAACTTGTTTTGCTTTTCTGATTTAAGAAAACGTGTGACCGCCAGTATGTCGCCGCTATAAGTCTCTGCACTGTTGTTTCCCCAACTCATTTTAGAACTTAACGAATCGTTGTGAACAAAGGCGTCTACTTTGTAACTGGTGGCCGATTTTTTATTCATTGCGTTGAAACTTACAATGGTATGAAGACTATCTGTAGGATTTTCGCACAGCAAATATCCAGATTGATATTCTTTATTCTTGTAGGTGACATTAGGGATGAAACCTTCAAAATGAATCTTGTTGGTTCTTTCGTCCACCTTGCCAGAGATGCGTGACAATGTATTGATTTGTACTGGAATATCGAAGAATGCAGGCAAGAAATCGGTATTAAGAATTTCTGCTTGGAAGCTGTAATTATCATTCGATCTTCTGCCAGCCGGTGCATGAACAAGAGAAGGGAGGTAATGGTTGATAATTCTTTTGATACCTGATGCAAGATTGTTGTAGCGGAACGAACCTTCTATTTGAGCCCTTAAGATATCCGATTCTACAGTGAGCAGTTGGTGTTTGTCTTTAATCGAAGAATTGATATTTAAAGCATTTAGATAATAATTCTTGTTGGGCGATACATACGACAGGCTATCAATGCTCACTTTGCCTACCATCTTATCGATAGAGGTACCATTGAGATTGGCTTTTACACTAACCGAAAACTCTGAATTCTTATATTTGTTCGTCAGATTCAGATTGTTGGGCTTAAAGTTCTTCAAGCTGGCAAATAAGTTGATATCGGGCACCTTCTTGGCGATGTTCAGTTTACCATTCAGATATATTTTGCCGTTGGGATCGTCGAGTTTGGCTTTGCCATCAAATCCTCCATTTTGATACAGACCATCAAGGGAGATGTTCTTGTAACAATATTTATTGTATTCGAAAGAAGAAATAAGTCCCTTGACCACTGCGGTAGGGAATCGTCTCTGGCTGTCAATCGCTGCATTCACCTTGATATTGAAATCAGATTTTCCCCATTTCTTATCATCTGTTAGTTTGGCTATATCAAGATTTGTACCAACCAGAAGACCTTTTATATTATATGTAGTTTGATGATGTCCCAAACTGACATTGGTCTTAAGCGAACCTCCTGCAATATGAAGTAGACCATTCAATGAGAATTGCGAAGTATAGCCAGAGATATTTCCTCTGTAAGATATATCACCAATTTCATTAAGAATGCCGGATGTCTTTGCAGGCTTGTTGGATAAGTTACGATTAATAAACTGTATACCTTCTTTATTGATGCTTAATTTGGATAGGCCTGCATAGAAAAAGGCAGTCTTAAAGTTCGTTGTACCTCGCATAGAACCATTCATCTGTATTTGCAGCTTGTTTCCTGCATCAAGCATCAATTGCGAAAGTACAAATTGATTGATAGTGCCTTTAACCTTCAATGAAAGATTTATTCTGTCTTTAAAGTTCTTCAAGGGTTTGACATACATCGAAATATCATGTGGGGTGATATACGACGGGCGGCGAGTAGAAACATCGAAATGCACCTCATTGGCAAAATGTTTGAAAGAGCCCAGACTATCGTAATCGAGGCGAATATCTTCGGTCTGTAGTTGGGTGTGTGGAAGTTGGAGCTCAAAGTTTTCGATGTGCATGTGGCGGGTATTGGCTTTGAGTTTGAAAGTGAGTTTTTCTATAGATAAACCACTCTCAGCATCGAATGCCAGGCGCTTGATGCCAAAGTTTAGAGAATCATTACGTAGTGCTTTTATTGCTAGTGTCGCCGAGATATTATGAAGCCTGATATGCGAAGCATTAAACTGTTGGGGTGTCTGTCTTTCAGAAAATACATCGTAAGAGAACAATCCACGCCTCATGATGATAGAGTTGATACTGATATCAAGATGCGTAGGCTTATTGCTTTTCTTTTTCGGTTTGAATGCATCAATAATAAATTGATAGTTGGGTTTTGACTTCGGCGTTTGTTTGTTAATACGGATATTGAATCCGAAGAGCTGAATACTATGAATTCTTACTACACCATTAAATAGAGGCATTATCTCGAATCTAGCACTGAGTCGGGTAGTGTTGAGCAATTCATGTTTCGATTGGTCGTCAATCTGTAGGTCTTCTATAATAATACGGTCTAGAAGTCCCATATCTATTCTACCGATTTTGACTTCTGTCTTCAACTTGTCTGATAGGGCCCGTGCTACGGACGTAGCAATATAACGCTGAATAACAGGGATATTCAGCAAAGTAAATATGCCGATATACAATCCGAAGAAAATACCGACAAACCAACGAACAAGTATTCTAACCTTTTTTATAGTGCTATCATTTTATAATCTGACTACAAAAATATAAAATTTGTCGTTAGGAATACACTTTTATTTGTACTTTTGCAACGATTTAATAAATAGATACAAAATGAGTGTAGTAATATTGGGTATAGAATCTTCTTGCGACGATACTTCTGCTGCCGTTATTCGCGATGGCTATTTGTTGTCTAATGTCGTTGCTAGTCAGGCTGTTCACGAAGCCTATGGGGGTGTAGTCCCCGAATTGGCTTCGAGGGCCCATCAACAAAATATTGTTCCTGTCATTCACGAAGCATTAAAAAGGGCAGGAGTGAAGAAGGAAGAGTTGAGTGCAGTAGCTTTTACTCGTGGTCCTGGTCTGATGGGTTCGTTGCTTGTCGGCGTATCTTTCGCCAAAGGTTTTGCACGCTCGTTGGGCATACCATTGGTCGATGTGAATCATCTTTGTGGACATGTCATGGCTCATTTTATTCAGGTTGAGGGTGAAGAGTTTGATCCCCCTAAATTGCCTTTTCTCTGTCTGTTAGTATCTGGTGGTAATTCTCAGATCGTTCTTGTCAAAGCCTATAATGATATGCAGATTTTGGGGCATACAATAGATGATGCTGCCGGCGAAGCGATAGATAAATGTTCTAAAGTAATGGGACTTGGATATCCAGGTGGACCGATTATAGATAAGCTGGCTCGTCAGGGTAATCCGAAAGCCTATATTTTTAATAAGCCACATATTCCCGAACTGAATTATAGTTTCAGCGGATTGAAAACTTCTTTTCTTTATTCATTAAAGAAATGGATTGTAGATGATCCCGATTTCATAGAACATCACAAAACAGATTTGGCCGCTTCATTGGAGCGTACTATTGTTGATATCTTGATGGACAAACTACGTAAGGCGGTAAAACAGACAGGTATTACCGAAGTAGCTGTTGCCGGTGGTGTCTCTGCCAACAACGGACTGCGTAATGCGTTTAGAGAGCATGCGGAAAAATATGGTTGGAAAATCTTTATTCCAAAGTTCAGCTATACAACAGATAATGCTGCTATGATTGCCATAACCGGCTATTATAAATTTTTAGATAAAGACTTCTGTTCAATAGATATGCCTGCCTATTCCAGAGTATCTATATAATAAGGTATAGGAAAGGGTTGATAAATGTTTGCTGAAATTATTACTATCGGTGATGAATTACTCATCGGGCAAGTCGTTGATACGAATTCTGCTTGGATGGGACAAGAACTGAACAAGTGTGGCATCGAGGTGCTGCGAATTGTATCTGTTCGAGACAGGGAAGACGAAATTGTCGGAGCTTTGAATGATGCGATGAAAAGGGCTGATATTGTTTTAATGACAGGTGGATTGGGCCCTACAAAGGATGATATCACAAAGACCACGCTTTGCAAGTATTTCCATACGGAGTTGGTTTTCAATCAACAAGTATTTGACAACGTGAAAGCGGTGTTGAGAGATAAAATACCGATGAATGCGCTAAATCGCTCTCAAGCGATGGTTCCAAAAAATTGTACAGTCATTAATAATAGAGTAGGAACAGCTTCGATTAGTTGGTTTGATGTCGATGGAAAGGTCATTATTTCTATGCCAGGTGTTCCGCAGGAGATGAAAACAGTGATGACCGAAGAAATTCTTCCGCGACTTGTGGCTAAGTATCATACCGACTTTATTATTCATCGTACGTTTGTCGTTCAAAATTATGCCGAATCTGTTTTGGCAGAAAAATTGGAAGATTGGGAAACGGCGTTACCTGATTTTATAAAGTTGGCCTATCTTCCTAAATTAGGTATTATTAGATTGCGTCTCACTGCTCGTGGCAAAGATAAAGAATCGATGATGCAAGCCCTCGATAGAGAAGAAGTAAAACTTAAAGTAATATTAGGTAATAGTATTCTTTCTGAGGGAGATATACCTCTTGAAATAATTGTAGGTAACTTACTGATGAAGCGAAACAAAACCATAGCGACAGCCGAAAGTTGTACTGGCGGAAGTATTGCAGCACGGCTTACTTCTATACCAGGAAGTTCACGTTATGTCAAGGGTGGAGTTGTTGCTTATACTATCGAAGTAAAAGAAAACATTCTTGGCGTACCTTCTGATATCATAAACCGTTATGGTGTGGTGAGCGAAGAAACAGTCAGAGCGATGGTTCAAGGAGCAATGAACAGTCATCATACCGATTGTGCTGTTGCTACGACGGGTGTCGCTGGTCCCGATGGAGGTACTGCTGAAAATCCTGTTGGCAATATTTGGATCGCAGCAGCAGTGGGAGAGCATATCGTCACGATGCTTCAAAAAACAAATCGTGGCAGACAAATGAATATAGAAAGAGCAGGCAATAATGCTTTGTTGATGCTTCGTGATTTGCTGAAAAGTGAAGAATAATAGAAGAAAATGACGAAAACGAAGGGTTATCATTATAAAAAAGCAAATTTATGATGAATTTTTTAATTCAATTGCTTGGTAGTTAAAGAAAAATGGAGTAACTTTGCAGTCGATTTTTTAAGCACATAACGAAAATAATAATAAAATTAAGATAGAAGATGTCGAAGATTTGTCAAATTACCGGAAAAAAAGCCTTAAGAGGTAATAATGTCGCTCACTCGAAACATAGAACTAAAAGAAGTTTTGATGTGAACCTTTTCACAAAGAAGTTCTATTATGTAGAGCAGGATTGTTGGATTAGCTTGAATATCAGCGCAGCTGGCTTGAAGGTAATCAATAAAAAAGGTCTTGATGCAGCTCTTGTAGATGCTGTAAACAAAGGCTATTGTGATTGGGATTCAATTAAAGTAATTGGTTAAAAAGGAGATTATTTATTATGGCAAAGAAAGCTAAAGGCAACAGAGTGCAGGTGATCTTGGAGTGCACAGAGATGAAGAACAGTGGTCTGCCCGGTACATCTCGTTATATCACAACAAAGAATAGAAAGAATACTACCGAAAGATTGGAATTGAAGAAATACAACCCAATCTTGAGAAAAGTAACAGTACATAAAGAAATCAAATAAAAACGTATAAACCATGGCAAAGAAAACAGTCGCAAGTTTGCACGAAGGCTCGAAAGAGGGACGTACCTATACTAAGGTAATCAAGATGGTTAAGTCTCCGAAAACTGGAGCTTATGTATTCGATGAGGAAATGGTTCCTAATGAAAAAGTTCAAGATTTCTTCAAGAAGTAATTCGAATATCATTCCTATAAATAAATTGAGCCTCTAATCATTTCGATTAGAGGCTTTTTTATATTCGTATTTAAGGCTGATTCGTTACTTTGTAGCAATGTTGAAGATTAGAACAATTAATGAGTTAACTCCTTTAATTGTATTGTTCTCTATAATGTCATATTTTGTAGTAATAATCAGTGATTTGTATTTCTAATCGAGATTTTCTGTCTGCTAACGGGTGGACTGTACAAAACAAAAAGAACTTGATAATCATTCAATTATCAAGCTCTCTATTTTGTCGGGGTAGCCAGATTCGAACTGACGACTTCCTGCTCCCAAAGCAGGCGCGCTACCGGACTGCGCTATGCCCCGAATACTTCCTTCTTGAAAGCGAGTGCAAAGATAGAGACTTTTTTCTAAATCTCCAAATGTTTTGCTGGAAAAAATATTATTTTTTTGTTTCTGCTTGATTCAGTATGTTTTACGATTATAATCATTTTCATTAAATTTGTTGGATATAAGAAATAATTAAAAATTAATTTGGAAGTTTATAATATAAATACGATATTTGTTATAGAAATTATAGAAAGTAACAATTAAGACCAAAAGGAGTTATGAATGCGCAAAAAGTTTTTAATCCTGCTGATTACAAAATATTAATCGTAGATGATGTAGCGGCAAATGTTTTGCTGTTGAAAGTACTACTTTCAAATGAAAAATTTGGTATACTTACTGCCTCCGGAGGTTGTGAAGCTATAGATATTACTCAAAATGAAAGACCTGATTTAATCTTATTGGATGTAATGATGCCCGATAAGAGTGGGTTTGAAGTTTGTCAGATATTGAAAGCTGATGTAAAGACTCGTGATATACCAATTATATTTCTAACGGCTTTAGACAATACTACAGACATTGTTAAATGCTTTCATGTTGGTGGTAATGATTTTATTTCTAAGCCTTTCAATAAAGATGAACTCATTGTCAGAGTTCAACATCAGATTTCTTTGATAGCAGCCAAAAGAATTATTATCCAGCAACGTGATGAGTTGAAGAATACTATCATGAGTCGTGATAAAATGTATTCTGTGATTGCTCACGATTTGCGTTCTCCTATGGGCTCTGTAAAAATGGTGTTGAATCTTCTCCTTATGAGTCTCCAAGAAGATGCTATTGGAAAAGATTTGTTCGATTTGCTTACAACAGCCAATCATATCGTAGAAGATCTGTTTACTCTGCTAGACAACTTATTGAAGTGGACAAAGAGTCAGATAGGTCGTCTGAAAGTGGTATATCAGGATTTTGATCTTGTCCCTACCATCAAGGCAACAATGGAGATATTCAATATGGTTGCCGAGACAAAGGGCATTAAGCTAGTGATGAAAGATATTGATGGCGTGATCAATGTTCATGCTGATGCTGATATGATTAAAACTATCTGTCGCAATCTATTGAGCAATGCTATCAAATTCAGTACTTCTGGAAATGAAGTAGAATTGAATGTTACTCAAGACGGCGAGATGGCTATTGTCACTGTTAAAGATCACGGTTGTGGTATTAGCAAAGATAATCAATCCAAATTGATGCATACCGATACTCATTATAGTACTTTTGGTACAAATAAAGAAGAAGGTTCTGGTCTTGGATTATTGCTTTGCCAGGATTTTGCAGAAAAGAACGGTGGTAAGATATGGTTTGATTCTGTAGAAGGAGAAGGGTCGACATTTAGTTATTCTATTCCTTTACAAGGTAGTGAGGCTGCTAAAGCAAATGTAAATTCCGAACCTGCTGAAGCAGAAAAAGAATAAAATATATAAGATTTACTATTTTTGTTTTATCCTTTCAGGTCCGAATCCTTTCGGCCTGAAAGGATAAATTGTTTTAAGACTCTTACATTAATTGTTCAAATTCTCAATGTAATTGAACAACTGTTTGTAGAATGGATGTTTGGTCATTGTAGAAGCATCTCCAAGTATAATGACTTTCATTCGTGCCCGGGTGATAGCTACGTTCATTCTTCTGAGGTCACGAAGGAAACCTATTTGGCCATCTTCGTTAGCTCTCACTAGACTGATAAGGATGATATCTCGCTCTTGCCCTTGAAATCCATCGACTGTGTTCACCGAGATAGATTTTTTGAAGGGTTTGAAATAGTCTTCTTGCTTGAATAATCTGCGAAGATACTGCACCTGGGCACGGTAAGGTGAGATAACTCCGACGTCCAGTCTCTCTTCCAGAATGCGTTCTTTCTTAATCTTATCGAAATATTCTCGCAGTACTTTCAAGGTCAATTTAGCTTCACTTTTATTGATACGACCGAAGTTTTCTCCTACAAATTCTTCTTTGAAGTCCATCTCGGCAGTATCTATCCATACCATGGGGGTATCATAGTCCAGTATTCCCCGGTATTTTATTTCGGGTGCCGATTCTACTTCTCCATGATAGAAATAGTTGCTGGAAAACCTCATAATGGTGTCGTTCATCCGATATTGCACTTTGAGCAGCGTCACTACTTCGGGTTTGTTTTCTACGATGCGTTCCATCAGTGTCTTGTCTAGTCCCTTGTTGGCGGCTTCGATGCACTTTATTGTAGGAGGTAGCTGGCAATGATCTCCGGCAAATATCACTCTATTGGCCTTCCTTATGGCTATCCAACATGAGGCTTCGAGAGCTTGAGCTGCTTCATCAATAAATAAGGTAGCAAATTTCTGTCCGTCGAGCACTCTGTTTGCGCTGCTGGTGAGGGTTGATGCTATCACTCGGGCTTCGGAAAACAGATCGTTCTTGATGCGGATTTCCAATTCTGTAGCGCGTTCTTTTAGTCTTTCTATCTTTTGATGGTAGTTATCCGAATGCTGGCTGCGATTCTTACGCATTTCTCGAAGCGTTTTTCTGATACTCCATAGTTGAGGATAGTCGGGATGATCTTCGAAACGACGTTCGTAGGTGAACGACAGCATCTTGTCGTTTACTTTAGTCGGGTTGCCAATTCTGAGTACATTAATGCCTCTATCGACCAGTTTCTCTGAAATCCAATCTACTGCCATATTGCTTTGGGCGCAGACCAAAACCTGACTTTCGCGTTTCAGCGTTTCGAAGATAGCTTCGACAAGTGTTGTTGTCTTGCCAGTTCCTGGAGGGCCATGAACTATGGTCACATCTTTGGCCCACAATACTTCGTTGACTGCTTTTTCTTGTGTGCTGTTCAGCCATGGGAAGCTCATCGGATTGAAAACGAACTTCTCTACCTTCTGCCGGCTATAAAATAAATCTCGAAGTTCGGCCAGTCTGTTACCTTTGGCTGCAATCACTCTATCAAGGGCGTCGAACATCAGTTTGTAGCTGGTCTCGTCGAAGAATATCTGTATACCTAGCTGGCGTGTGTTTTGCAAATCGAGTGCAACACCGGTATCAGGAATAGTCACCACCATTCGGTCAGAATCGACATAACTCACTGTGCTCGACGAGTTGAAGAATTTAATCTTTTCATTATCATCAGCAGAGAAGAAGCGCACAGTTTTGCCAAATTCAAAATTATGTTCCACTTCATTATCAGAAGAACGTGTTACTTCTATTACATATTGGTTGAGTGAGTTATAATAACTTTTGCCAACACGGAGTGGAAACCAGCAATCGCCTCGTTTCACTTTTCGTTGCAGTCCCATTGTCTCGGTCTGTCGGTGAAAGGCTTCCTTTTCATAGTTATACTCCATTTCGAGTAATAACCTTTGCTGTTGCAGGCTCTGTATTGGTGAGTTTGTTATCATACTTACAAAAGTACGAATTAATATCGGCATTTTTATAGATAGAGAAAAAAGTATTATCTTTGCAGCCATATAAGAGAAGATATCTTTTTGTCTTCATCAATAATAAGAAAGGATTAATATGGAAATTGCGACTTTATTGTCGGGTGGTGTAGATAGTACTGTAGTTGTTCATCTGCTCTGTGAGCAGGGCTACAAGCCTTCATTATTCTACATCAAGATTGGAATGGATAATGTGGATTATATGGATTGTTCGGCAGAAGAGGATATTGAAATCTGCCAGTTAGTCGCCAAAAAATACGGATTGCCACTCGAAATCATTGATTTACAGAAAGAATATTGGGACACTGTTGCTTCATACGCTATAGATAAGGTGAAACGTGGTTTCACTCCCAATCCCGATGTGATGTGCAATAAATATATTAAGTTTGGCTGCTTTGAAGAGCGCGCTGGAAAAGATTTTGATATCACTGCTACAGGACATTATGCCACTACTCAAATGAGAGATGGCAAAGTATGGCTAGGCACGGCTGTCGATCCAGTGAAAGACCAGACAGACTTTCTTGCTCAGATATCTTATCTTCAAGTCAAGAAATTGATGTTTCCTTTGGGTAAACTGATGAAGCATGAGGTTCGCCGCATTGCTGAAGAGGCACAATTGCCAAATGCTAAGCGCAAAGACAGTCAAGGCATTTGTTTCTTGGGCAAGATCAACTATAATGATTTTGTTCGTCGTTTTCTTGGCGAGAAAGATGGTCCGGTCATCGAATTGGAGACAGGGAAGAAAATTGGTACTCACAAGGGATATTGGTTTCACACTATTGGTCAGCGCAAGGGGCTAGGCCTTAGTGGTGGTCCTTGGTTCGTTGTGAAGAAGGATATAGAAAAGAACATCATATATGTTTCTCATGGTTATGGCGTAGATACTCAATATGGTACCGAGTTCGATATGCGCGATTTTCATTTTATCACCGAAGATCCATGGAAACAGCAGGATGAAGTCAATGTGACGTTCAAAATACGTCATACACCCGAATTCCTTTCTGGCAAATTAATCAGAGAAGGAGAGAAGTATCATTTAATTTCGGATGGTCGCTTGCAAGGCATTGCTCCCGGACAGTTTGGTGTTGTTTATGATGAGAAGTCCGAAATCTGTGTCGGTAGTGGTGAGATATCCCTCTATTAATTAGATAAAATATTCTGCCAAGTCTACAATACCGGCTTTTACAGCATATTTTATGGCCTCGTGAACATTATTTACTTCTAGTTTTCTAAAGATGTTCTTTCGATGGCTGTTGATGGTATGGAAGCTAAGATTCTTTTCGGCAGCAATTTCTTTTGTCGTCTTTCCCATTGCTATCTCTTTTAGAATAGATTTTTCGGAGGAAGTGAGCAACTTATCTTCTTTATGAATGGCTGTCTGTGCATTATTGCCGGCTAGAAGCATATTGCTCACGTCATTGCAGATGTACCGTTCTCCGCGTCTCAGATATTGCAATGCCGAAAGTATTTCTTCTTTAGAGTTCTCTTTCAGCACCACGCTGAAAGCGTTGGAGGCAAACATGGTCTGACGGAGAAATTCGATGCTCAGTTCTTCCGAGAATAGTAGCCATTTGGCATTATCGAAGCGTTCGCTAAGGGCAATGAGTTCGTTAGCTCCCGAGAAGTCGAACAAGGTATAATCCAATATTATTTTAGCGTCAGTATTAACCTGCAATTGTTTGATGAGTTCTGCCTTGTTGGCAGTTTCAAACAATTGTTCTGGACTATCTTTCTTATGTCCTAATAGAAACATCATACCAGCTTTAGTGATATCCTGATTGTCGGCAATAATAAATGGGTTCATATCCATCCTATGATAATTGTTATTTTCTTGATGCAAAGTTATATATTATTTTGTCATCGGTATTGAGTAGCTATGAAAATTGCTAGGGTTAATTACGTTATATCTAAAAAATAATATATATCTTTACCACGATACAATATTAGTCTAAATACACAGCTTAACAACTATGCAATATATATCTAAATATGAATCACCTTTGGGCGAAATAGTTTTGGCTAGCGACGGCAATGCTCTGACTGGCTGCTGGTTTACAGGGCAGAAATATTTTGCTCGTACACTTTCTAATGACTATGAAGAGAGCGATTTGCCTATATTTCGCCAGGTTGCCGAATGGCTCGACTGTTATTTCAGTGGCTGTAATCCGAATTTCACACCACCACTTTATTTAAATGGAACTGCATTCCAAGTTTCTGTATGGCGTATATTACAACAGATTCCTTACGGTAAGGTTGTTACTTACAGTGATATTGCCAAAGAAATAGCTCACGAGAGGGGAAGAGCCAAGATATCGGCCCAAGCGGTTGGGGGAGCTGTAGGGCACAATCCTATTTCAATTATCGTTCCCTGTCATCGGGTAGTAGGTAGCGATGGAAGCTTGACGGGATATGCCGGTGGTGTAGACCGCAAGGCTAAACTGCTTAATATTGAAAGAGCTATATATAAAGAAAATAAAATTAGCAGTAATGTCTGTGGCAATCAAAAAAAATAACTACCTTTGCATCAGATTAAGTTTATGAAAAAGAAAGACATCCAAATAATATTATTTTTATTGCCATTAATCACCTTTCTAATAGCATGTCGAGGTAAGAAGACTGAAAGTCTCAAAAATGAAGATTTAGGGGCTAAAAAGGAAATGCAAGGTATTTGGGTAGATGATGAAACGGAGTCTCCTTTGATGCGTATCAAAGGTGATACAATATATTATGCTGATTCGCAAACCGAGCCTGTCTTTTTCAAAGTAATTGGTGATACACTCTATACTTTCGGTAGTGATACTGCTTCTTACAAAATAGAAAAGAGAATGAAATATACATTGTGCCTTCATTCTTTGATGGGGGAGCAGCTTAACCTTCATAAATCTGATGATCCCGAAGATTTGCAGGCCTTTTCCAAGAATTCCACTCCGATACCAGTTTATACAACTCAAGTGAAGAAAGATTCTGTGGTAGCTTTCGATAGTAAGCGATACCATACTTATACCTATATTAATCCATCTAAAATCAAAGTCTACTGCTCATCGGTTTCCGAAGATGGCTTTCAGGTAGACAATGTTTATTACGACAATATTATGCATATTTGTGTCTATGATGGCTCTAATATATTGTATGGTTCAGATATCAAAAAGCAAATGTTCAATTCCCTCGTTCCAGCAGACTTTTTGGAAAAGGCTATCTTAGCCGATATGAAGTTCAAGAATGTAAGTAGTAAGGGATTCTGTTATGAAGCTACACTTCAGCAACCCGAAAGTTATATTTCGAGTCTTATCAATTTATATATCAGTTTCCAAGGTAAGCTGACCATGAAAGTAGTCAGTTCTAATTAGTTTTGCTTATTTAGTAAGATAATCAATATTTATATTTCATAAAATGCATTCAATTTGTGCAGAAATTATTATCTTTGCACAAATTTCATTCAGATGAAAGTAAAGGAAGTAGTTGACGCCCTTGAACGGTTCGCGCCTCTGCCTTTGCAAGATAGCTTTGATAATGCTGGCTTGCAAGTTGGATTGACAGATGCGACAGTTACAGGGGCATTATTGTGTCTAGACGTTACTGAAGCTGTGATAGACGAAGCTATCCAGCGGCATTGTAATGTCATTATATCTCATCATCCTCTCTTATTTAATAAGTTGAAACGGGTGACGGGGCATAATTATATAGAACGCTGTGTGATGAAAGCTATCCAGCATGGCATTGTAGTCTATTCTGCCCATACCAATATGGACAATGCGATGTATGGGGTCAACTTCAAGATGGCAGAGAAATTGGGACTGCAGAATGTAGAAATATTGGAGCCAAAAGCTGATAACTTGGTGAAGCTGGTGACATACGTTCCTGTTTCTCATGCTGAAGAGGTTCGGAAAGCACTATTCGAAGTGGGTTGTGGTCATATCGGCAATTACGATAGTTGCAGTTATAATGTAGAAGGCTTTGGTACTTTCAGGGCTGGTGATGGCACTCATCCGTTTGTTGGAGAGATAGGAGAAGAACATCAAGAAGAAGAAATTCGTATCGAAACTGTTGTCCCTGCCCACAAAGAAGGTAGCGCAGTTAAAGCTTTACTTGAAGTTCATCCCTACGAAGAACCGGCTTACGATTTGTTTCCGATGAAGAATAAATGGTCTCAGGCAGGTGCCGGAGTGATTGGTGAACTGAAAGAAGAAATGCAAGTGTCTGATTTCTTGCAGTTCTTGAAAACTACATTCGATGTAGCTTGCGTTCGTTACAATGCCTTTGAAAGAAGTACTGTCAAAACTATATCATTGTGTGGCGGGGCGGGAGCTTTTCTGATGCCATTGGCTATTACTTGTCATGCCGATGTGTTTATCACCGGTGAAATCAGATATCATGAGTTCTTTGGGCATGAAGACGAAATACTGCTGGCAGAGATAGGACATTACGAAAGCGAACAATATACAAAAGAAATATTTTATTCAATTATAAAGGATTTGTGCCCGGAGTTGCCGGTATACTTGTGCTCTGTGGTTACCAATCCGATTAAATACTTATAATAAGATGGCAAAAGAATCTAAGAAAGAAGTAGGTGAATTGACAGTTGAGCAGAAGTTGAAAACACTGTATCAATTGCAAAAGACATTGAGCGAGATCGATAAGATCCGTACATTGAGAGGCGAACTTCCATTGGAAGTACAAGACCTGGAAGATGAGATTGCTGGTCTGCATACTCGTATCGATAAGATTAAGGTAGAAATTGAAGATTTGAGAAAATCTGTTGCCGGAAAGAAACTCGATATAGAAAAAGGTCAGGCTTCTATTGACAAATACAAAGAGCAGTTAGATAATGTTCGCAATAACCGTGAATACGATTTTTTAAACAAGGAGATAGAATTCCAGACATTGGAACTCGAACTTTGCAACAAGAAGATCAGCGAATTTACTGATGAACAAACTAAAAAAGAGGAAGAAATAAACAAAAGTCAAGCAGATCTTGATGAACGTGAGAAGGATGTTGTAGAGAAGAAAGATGAGCTTGAAGAAATCGTAGCTGAGACACGTCAGCAAGAAGAGAAACTTCGTGATGATGTAAAAGAGCTCGAGACAAAAATCGAACCTCGTTTGCTACAGTCTTTCAAACGTATCCGCAAGAACTCTCGCAATGGATTGGGTATCGTTTATGTACAACGTGACTCTTGCGGTGGTTGTTTCAATAAGATTCCACCTCAGCGTCAACTTGATATCCGTTCTCGTAAGAAAGTTATCGTTTGCGAATACTGCGGACGTATTCTTATCGATCCTGAATTGGCAGAAGTTAATGAAACTAAGGAAGAAACTCCGGTAAAGAAAACTCGCAAGAGAGCTACAACTACTAAGAAAAAAGAGGCTTAGTAGTATATCGATCTATACCTATTATAAATTATAAAGAGGTATAAGTAGGAATATCGGTAAGGAACGAATAACTTTGGTTTTCGTAATCCATTTTACAACAGAAATGTTGTAGTCCGTTGCTCACAATGAGATAATCTACTCGAAGAACAATATTATATCGCGCAATTTGGTCGAATACCTTTTGCGCGATATTTATTTGTGGCGCTTTGTATTCTATTATCATAAGAGGAGTGAGGTTCTTGCGATAAAGTACTGTATCGCAACGTTTCTTTGTTCCATTCAGGTTGAGTCCCACTTCATTGGCAAGTAGTGCTTGAGGATATCCTTTGTGCTCTATCAGAAAATGAACGAAATGTTGCCTCACCCATTCTTCGGGAGTAAGTTTGACATATCGTTTGCGCAATACATCAAAAATCATAGAAAAATCGTCCTTCTTGATAATATTTGTTTCGAAAACTGGCAAGTTTATGTTCAACATTTCGTATATTTGTAAGTTAAATAATAGCATGTATTTGCTACAAATTTAATAGAATTATGCATACTAAGCAAGAAATCGTAGAAAATTGGCTTCCGCGTTATACAAAACGCACATTGGAAGAGTTTAGTGATTACATTTTGTTGACCAACTTCAATAAGTATGTTGATCTCTTTGCCGAGATTTGCAATGTACCTGTTTTGGGTAAAGATTCCAATATGCCATCTGCAACAGCAGAGGGCATTACAATTATTAATTTTGGTATGGGTAGTCCTAATGCGGCAATTATTATGGATTTGCTCAGTGCTGTTCAGCCCAAAGCATGTCTCTTTTTAGGTAAATGTGGCGGTATCGATAAGAAAACCAAGTTGGGTGATTTCATCCTTCCTATTGCAGGTATCAGAGGTGAAGGAACATCCAACGATTATTTTCCTCCAGAAGTACCATCGTTGCCGGCATTTATGCTTCAGCGTGCTGTTTCTTCTGCTATTCGAGATAATGCTCATGATTATTGGACTGGTACGGTATATACTACCAACCGCCGCATCTGGGAGTATGATGAGAAGTTTAAAGAATATCTCAAAACGACTCGTGCAATGGCTGTTGATATGGAAACTGCCACATTGTTTACCGTTGGTTTTGCCAATCACATTCCAACAGGTGCATTATTATTGGTATCCGATCAACCTATGATTCCAGAAGGTGTGAAGACTGAGAAAAGTGATAATCAAATCACGAAAAACTTCTCTAAAGAACATGTTTATATTGGCTTGGAAGCCTTGAAGATGATTATTGAAGAGAAGAAGACAGTGAGACATTTGAAATTTGACTGGTAATGGCTGCTGCCGAAGTTACATACGATACTATTCTACGTGATTTAAGAAAGAGACAATACTTTCCTATCTATTTCTTGATGGGAGAGGAGGATTTCTTTATAGATAAGGTAAGCAATTTTATTATCGACCATGTTCTTACCGAAACGGAGAAGGACTTCAATATGACAGTGGTCTACGGTTCTGATATCGAGGATATTGCTTCTATAGTGAATCTTGCGAAGCGTTATCCTATGATGGCCGAGCATCAAGTAGTTGTGGTCAAAGAAGCTCAGAACATCAAATCACTGGAAGCGTTGGTCCCTTATCTGGAGAAACCACAAAAATCCACTCTGCTTGTCATCTGCTATAAACATGGAGTGATAGATCGTCGTAAGAAACTGGCTGCTACTGTAGAAAAAGCCGGTGTGCTCTTCGAATCCAAACGGTATAAAGACTATCAGCTACCAACTTTTATCAAAAGTTATCTATCTGATAAGAATATAACGATAGATCCAAAAGCTTCCGAGATGCTTAGCAATCATGTGGGCTCCGATTTGAGTCGTATGAGTAGCGAACTTGATAAGTTGATTATTACTTTAGATAACGGACAGAAAAACATTACTCCCGAAGATATCGAAAAGAACATAGGAATCAGCAAAGACTATAATAATTTTGAATTGCTTAATGCTATTCAGAACAAAGATGTGCTCAAAGCCAATACTATCGTTAAATATTTTACTGAAAATCCCAAGTCGAATCCTATTCAGGTGACTACGGCAACGCTTTTCAACTTCTTCGCCAATTTGATGCTGGCCTATTATTCGCCAGACAAATCGATACGAGGGGTGGGCAATTTCTTAAATCTACATAACGAATGGCAAGTGAAGAACTATATGACCGCTATGCGACTCTATAATGCTTGGAAAGTGATGTCTATTATTAGTGATATTCGCAAGGCTGATGCTATGTCTAAAGGTGTTGATAATGCTTCTGTAAGTGATGGCGATATTTTGAGTGAGTTGATATTCAAAATATTGCATTAGAAATACAACTGATTGCTACTTTTATTTGCTGCTGGTCTTTGGTGCGCTATTATTCCTATTATTCGAGTTCCTATTATTATTGTTTCGGTGTGGACGATTTGGACGATAATTGCGTCCTCCACCTTTGTTGTTATGACCTCTAGAAGGCATGGGACGATATTGTGGAGCCTCTCCAAGTTCTTCGGGCAATAGCACTTTCTCTACTTCCTTACCAAGAAATTGTTCTATCTGTCCAAACTTGCGCTGTTCTTTCTCGCTGACAAACGTAATGGCTACGCCATCACTTCCAGCACGTGCAGTACGGCCTATGCGGTGAACATAGTCTTCGCTGTCGTGAGGTACATCATAGTTGATTACTGTTCGGATATCGTCTATGTCAATGCCACGGGCAATAATATCAGTGGCAACCAATATCTTGATCTTACCCGATTTAAAATCGAGCATTGTCGTCTCGCGTTCGTTCTGGTCAAGGTCTGAATGCATCTCTCTGACATGGAGTTTCATACTTCTCAAGGAGCGAGCCACTTCTTTTACTTTGATTTTGGACGATGCGAAAACCAATGTCCTATTATTACGCCCTTGCGTTAGAATCTTTTTGATTAATCCCAACTTTTGGACTTCATAGCAGATATATGCTTGCTGAACGATCTTTTCGGCAGGTTTGGCAACAGCCAGTTTCACCATTGCCGGATTGTGCAGCAGTTTGCGTGCCAATTGTTGGATTTTGGTTGGCATCGTTGCCGAAAACATAATCATCTGGCATTTCTCGGGCAGCAATTTGACTATGGATAAAATATCATCTGCAAAACCCATATCGAGCATTCTATCTGCTTCATCTAGAATGAAGAAAGATACTTTAGATAAATCTACGTAACCCATATTAAGGTGGGCAATGAGTCGTCCGGGAGTAGCAATAACCATATCTGCTCCTAACGACAGGCCACGTTTCTGCTGTTCGAACGAAGCGCCGTCGCTCCCTCCATATACAGCAACACTTGATACGGGAACAAAATATGAGAATCCTTCCATCGTCTGGTCTATCTGCTGAGCTAGTTCGCGAGTAGGCGACATCACAATACAATTAATATGGTCGCCAGGGTAGCCACCTTCTGATAATTTATTGATGACAGGTAGGAGATAGGCGGCAGTTTTTCCGGTACCAGTTTGTGCGATACCCATCAGATCTCGTCCTTCTAATATATAAGGAATAGATTGTTCTTGTATTGGAGTGCAGTTGTCAAACCGCATAGCATCTAGTGCATCGAGCACTTGATTGTTCAAATTTAATTCGGAAAACTTCATTATACGCCTATATCTGTTTTGATTTGCAAAATTACTAATTAATTTTGATAAAATTGGTTCAACTAATAAAAAACTGGTATGCTTTATCTGAAAAAAGAATAATAAATTTGGCTGATAAGATATATTTCTATACTTTTGTAACCGATTTCAAAATTTAATGCTTTGATTGTCAATGTATTTTAGTATGTAGATATCGAAGTGTTAGTAAAAGTCCGAGGTAGAAATCACTGTCATGGGGGCAGTCTCGGATAGTATTAACCAAAAACCGGTTACATGAAGTATGTAAAATGGCTTTTTGTTGTAACACTATTAAGTTCCTTATTCGCTTTTGTTGAGAAAGACAAACCTACAGGAGGTTTAAGTGTGGGTGACGTAGCCCCGGATTTTAAGATTGAAACTACGTCGATGTTGACAGGCATACCGCCAAAGACCTTTAAGCTGAGTGCTGAAAAAGGGAAGTATGTACTGTTGAGTTTCTGGGCCAGTTACGATGCACAATCACGTATGCAAAACGTGAGTTTGAATAATGTATTGCGTAGCACTGGAAACAATAGGGTGGAGATGGTTTCCGTTTCGTTCGATGAACTTCGTTCGATTTACGATGAGACACTCCGTAGTGATCAAATAGTTGCTTCTGTCTGTTCCTGGCAGAAAGAAGGTACCAAAGCCGATGTCTATTCTACTTATAGATTGGGTCGAGGTTTAATCAATTATCTGATAGATGGAAATGGTATTATAATAGCCAAGAACATCACTGCTGCAAATCTTTCTGCTTACCTTAAAACATTGAAAGCATAGCTGTTTGTACTCATGTGCAGATTTTATGCTCAAAAATGCGGAAAGTGAGAAAGAAAGCAATGCGCTGACTGAACCGTTCATTCGGTTTTGAGTTCTGAAAGCTTAGGAATTTAAAGACAACAAAAACAATTCCGCCTGCTACTGCATCATTGCAGTGACAGGCGGAATTTATTTTTAAAGACTTATACAAACCAGTCCTATCGTTTTTTTGTTTTATTGCTATATCTTAGAATCAAAGATATAAGAAGAAGTACACAGCAGGTAATAGCCAATGGTCGAGCGTAAGCTTTGAGATAGGCAAACTTTGACGTATCTGATATAAACAGCAGTACTATATAAAGAAGGAATATAGTGTATGCTGCATAGTGGACTATTTTACTGAATATACTTTTCTTCATGTTTCTAAATATCTTTATTTGACTGTATTGTTAGGCTCATTTTCTTTTTCTTTCTCTTCGTCTAGTAAATCTTCACCCCAATGGGTTACAGCTTCGAGTGCTTCACGTTCTGCCACGACTTTTGCTTTTCGAGGATTGAATATCATTCGGAGTGACTGGTTATAGTTGAAGTAATTCCAAATCCAGTTGAGAAAGACGATAACCTTGTTGCGCACTCCTAAAATTGAGCGAAGATGCACAACGAGCCACAAGAACCATGCAAACCATCCTTGCATCTTCACTTTGCTGAACTCTGCAACTGCTTTATTGCGTCCCACTGTTGCCATCGAACCGAGATTTGTATAGTGGAATGGTTGTAGTTTCTTGCCCTTTTGCATTCTTATGAGGTTCTTCGCAAGCAGTTTGCCTTGTTGGATTGCTACTTGTGCAAGTTGAGGATGCCCATTAGGATAATCTTTGTCACTTGTCTGAATACATTGGTCGCCGATAGCAAAAACGCCGTCCAGACCAGGTACTCTATTGAATTCGTCGACTTTGATACGTCCGCCTCTTCCTAGGTAAGAACGATCAAGATTGCCTATAGACACACCGGCGACACCACTTACCCAAATAAAAGTACGGGTTGCAATTTCACTACCATCTTCAAGTACTACCTTATTATTAGCATAATCTACTACTTTCTTGTTCAAGAGAATATTGACTCCCATTCTGCGAAGAAATTCTTCAGCTTTGGCAGATGATTCTTCCGACATTCCCGAGAGTAATCTGTTACCGGCTTCAATCAGATAGATATTCATCATGCTTTTTTCGATATCGGGATAATCATGAGGCAGAATAAACTTCTTCATTTCGGAGAGTACTCCCGAAACCTCAACTCCCGTTGCACCACCACCTACAATGACAACATTGAGAAGTTCTTGACGTTCTAGATTAGTAGAACAGGTGATAGAACGCTCCAAGTTGGAAAGAATGGCATTCTGCAATCCCATTGCTTCTGATACATTCTTCATTGGTATTGCATTTTCCTGAATATGCTTATTACCAAAGAAGTTGGTTGTTGTACCGGCAGCGAAGACTAAATAGTCGTATTCTGCTTTACCGATAGATGTTTGTATCATCTTCTTTTCTGGGAAGAAACCTCTTACTTCTGCCATACGGAAGTAGAAATTCTTAGTGCGTTGAAAAATCTTTCGGAATGGAAATGAAATTGAGCTCGCTTCCATACCGGCAGATGCTACCTGATAAATGAGTGGAGGAAATTGATGATAATTGTTTTTATCCATTAAAACGACTTGCAAACCCGATTTCTTCAGTTTTTTTGCAAGTTGGAGTCCGCCAAAACCACCTCCTACGATAATGACACGTTTCTTATTACCTTTTTCGATGTTTAGACTCATACTTGTAATCCTTATTGTATATTGAAAACTTGTTATTCTTCGCTTTTCTTTCTGCAAAGATAGTGCAAACCGAGTGTCGAACAAAATAAACGTATTTATTTTTTATGTCAAGACGATGCTTATCTTCGCTTTTCGGTAAAGATAGTACAAGTATGGAGTCAAAGAAAACAAATAGGTTCGTTTTTTATGCCAAAATGCAATAAATCTTCGATTTAATTTACTAATTTTGCAATAATTTTATAACATAGCTATGGCAAATGTAATTAGTTTAAAGAAAGGCCTTAACATAAAATTGAAAGGTGCTGCCGCTAAAGAGTTTTTTGAAGTAAAAGACTCGGTAAGCTATGCACTTATTCCCGACGACTTTACCGGTATCATACCGAAGCTGGTTGTCAAAGAACAAGACTATGTGAAGGCAGGCGATGCGTTGTTTATAGATAAAGGGCATCCCGAAGTGAAATTCGTTTCGCCGGTTAGTGGTACTGTAGCATCTGTCGAGCGTGGCGCTCGTCGTAAGATTCTATCTGTGTCGGTAACACCATCCGAAACGCAGGAATTCTTAGAATTTGGTAAGAAGATTATGGGAGATCTGTCTCCCGAAGACATTAAATCCCTATTGGCAGAAGCCGGACTGTTTGCTTTTATCCGTCAGAGACCTTATGATATAGTCTCTCATCCTACTGTAACACCGAGAGCTATATTTATTTCTGCTTTTGACACCAATCCACTTGCTCCTGATTTTGAAATGTCTTTAAAAGGAGAAGAACTTAATTTTCAAACTGGTCTTGATGCTCTTTCTAAAATAGCAAAGACTTATCTGAATATTAGTGTGCAACAGAATGCTGAGCCTTTGGTGAATGCAAAGAATGTGGTTGTTACGGCTTTCGAAGGTCCTCATCCTGCTGGCAATGTAGGAGTACAGATCAATCATATCGCGCCGGTCAATAAGGGTGAAGTGGTTTGGACTCTTAATGCCCAAGCCGTTATTTATATTGGTAGGTTGATGAACAATGGACATGTGGATTTCACTCATCCTGTGGCTCTCACAGGTTCGGAAGTTTTGAAGCCTGCTTATTGTCATCTCAAAGTAGGAGCACGGCTTTCAGAAGTTTTTAAAGACAGAGTTACCGAAGGAAAAGACTTACGGTTTATTAGCGGTAATGTGCTGACAGGTCGCAAGACATCTGTAGATGGTTATCTTGGAGCATATGATAGTCAGCTTACTGTTATTCCAGAAGGCGATGAAGTTCATGAGGAATTTGGTTGGATTGCTCCTCGTCTCAACGATTTCAGTATGAGTCATTCATATTTTAGCTGGTTGCTTGATAAGACAAAACAATATGTGCTCGATGCTCGAATCAAGGGTGGCCAACGTCACATGATTATGTCGGACGAATATACTAAGGTGTTCCCGATGGATATATTCCCCGAATATCTGATAAAGGCAATTATTGCCGGCGATATCGATAAGATGGAAGCGCTTGGAATTTACGAGGTCGCTCCCGAAGATTTTGCTCTTTGCGAATTTGTTTGTTCTTCTAAGATGGAACTTCAAAGAATTGTTCGTGAAGGTCTCGATATGCTTCAGGCTGAAATGAGTTAATATATAATAAGGTATTAAGATAATGAAAGCAATAAAAAATTATTTCGATAAAATACGGCCTCAATTCCAGGAAGGCGGCAAGCTGCATGCTTTTCATTCGGTTTTTGAAGGTTTCGAAAGTTTTTTGTTTGTTCCCAATGCCACTTCTCAAACTGGTACTCATATTCATGATGCTATCGACAGTAAACGAATCATGTCGTTAGTTGTTATAGCATTGATGCCGGCTATGATATTTGGTATGTTCAATGTGGGCTATCAGCACTATTTGCACGCCGGAATAGCAGGAAACTTCTTTGAGAAATTTATCTATGGATTTCTTGCAGTGCTACCCAAGATCATTATTTCTTACGTAGTAGGTCTTGGCATTGAGTTTATCGTTGCTCAATGGAAGAAAGAAGAAATTCAAGAAGGATTTTTGGTAACGGGTATGATTATACCGATGATTGTTCCAGTGGATTGCCCGTTGTGGATTATCGCTGTAGCAACTGCTTTCGCAGTGATCTTTGCAAAAGAGGTTTTTGGCGGAACGGGAATGAATATATTTAATGTCGCTTTGGTAGCACGTGCCTTTATGTTCTTTGCTTATCCGGCAAAGATGAGTGGTGATGCTGTATGGGTGGCTAGTAATAGTATCTTCGGACTTGGAAAGACTGTTGATGGTATGACAGCGGCTACTAGTTTGGGATTGGCTTCTACTGCAACTTCTACTACAGGTTGCCCACCATTTTCTTGGGATATGGTAACAGGTCTCATTCCTGGTTCAATAGGAGAGACGAGTGTTATTGCCATACTGATAGGTGCTGTTATTCTGTTATGGACGGGCGTTGCCAGTTGGAAAACTATGGTATCTGTTTTTGTTGGTGGTGCTTTGATGGCTTGGGTGTTTAATATCTGTGGTCCCGATACAGCAATGGCCCACATGCCTTGGTATGAGCATCTTGCTCTTGGCGGTTTCTGTTTCGGTGCAGTATTTATGGCTACCGACCCTGTGACATCGGCAAGAACAGAAAAAGGCAAATACATCTTTGGCTTTTTGATTGGTGTTCTTGCTATCTTCATCAGGGTATTGAATCCTGGCTTCCCCGAAGGAATGATGCTAGCTATACTCTTTATGAACATCTTTGCTCCGCTTATCGACTATTTTGTGGTCCAAAGCAATATCAATCGTCGTGCAAAACGACTAACTAATACGAATAATTAATTCCGAAGAAAATGAAAACAAATAGTAATTCATATACGCTCATTTATGCTTCGGTAATTGTTGTTATCGTGGCTTTTCTTCTGGCATTTACTAATATTGCATTGAAATCTCGTCAGGAGAGAAATATTGAACTTGATACAAAGAAACAAATCTTGTCGGCTCTCAATATCAGGGATGTGAAAGATGCCGAAACTGAGTATGATAAATATGTAAAGATGGATATGTTGTTGCAACCTGATGGAAGTCTCCTCAAAAATGATGGAAAATTCTGTTCTAATTACAGTGATGAGATTTCTAAAAATCGTTTGCACATCTTCAGTTGTTCTGTCAACGGGCAGACCAAATATGTATTTCCTCTTTATGGTGCCGGTCTTTGGGGTGCTATTTGGGGATATGTGGCAATCAATGAAGATCGCAATACAGTCTATGGCGCTTATTTCTCTCATCAGAGTGAGACTCCGGGATTGGGTGCCGAAATTGCTTCGTTGAAATTCCAAGATGAATTCAAGAATATGAAAGTTGCAAAAAATGGTGAGATTGCTTTATCGGTAGCCAAATATGGAAAGGTAACTGATAAAAATTATGAGGTAGATGGTATTTCGGGTGGTACTATAACTTCTAAAGGTGTGGATGCCATGATTAAGAAGTGCTTAGGAGCCTACAAATCATTTTTTCATTAATAATAGGAGGATGACAAAGAAATGAGTGAATTATTATCAAAAAAGAATAAAGACGTATTCGCCATTCCATTGGGAAAGAATAATCCTGTCACTGTTCAGGTGCTGGGTATCTGTTCGGCACTTGCCGTTACAGCCAAATTGGCTCCGGCTATTGTAATGGGACTTTCGGTGACGATCATCGTTGCTTTCTCCAATGTGATTATTTCATTGATTCGTAAAACAATACCTAATAGAATACGTATCATTGTTCAATTGGTAGTCGTTGCTGCCTTGGTAACGATTGTGAGTGAGATTCTTAAAGCGTTTGCTTACGATGTCAGTGTTCAGCTTTCTGTTTATGTCGGTTTGATTATCACAAACTGTATTCTGATGGGGCGTTTGGAAGCTTTTGCGATGGGCAACGGTCCATGGGAGTCTTTCTTGGACGGTATGGGCAACGGACTTGGTTATGCCAAGATTCTCGTTATTGTTGCATTTATTCGTGAATTATTGGGATCTGGAACTCTTCTTGGTTTCAATATTCTGAACTACGATTGTATTAAGAATTCCGGCTATATGAATAATGGCTTGATGTTAATGCCTCCTATGGCTCTTATCATCATTGCTTGTATCGTATGGTATCAGAGAAGTCATGATAAAGAACTTCAAGAAAAATAAAATAGATGATTATGGAACATATATTTAGTTTATTTATCCGTTCTATTTTTGTGGACAACATGATATTTGCATTTTTCTTGGGAATGTGCTCTTATCTGGCTGTGTCGAAAAATGTAAAGACTGCATTAGGACTGGGTGTTGCTGTTACTTTCGTTCTTGTTGTAACATTGCCTGTCAATTATATACTGCAAACCAAAGTACTTGCTGCAAATGGTATATTCGGGATTGATTTGAGCTTCTTGAGCTTCATTTTGTTTATCGCTGTCATTGCCGCTATTACTCAGTTGGTCGAAATGGCTGTCGAGAAATTCAGTCCTTCTCTTTATAATTCATTGGGTATTTTCTTACCGCTTATTGCTGTGAACTGTGCCATCATGGGTGCATCACTCTTTATGCAGCAGAGAATTACTAAATCACCGGCAGATCCTCAGGCTATCACAAGTTTCACCGACTCTGTGGTTTATGCATTAGGTTCTGGTTTGGGCTGGATGTTCTCTATTGTCGGATTGGCTGCCGTTCGCGAGAAGATGGCCTATTCGGATGTTCCAGCTCCACTCCGTGGTTTGGGAATAACATTTATTACTGTCGGACTAATGGCGATGGCTTTCATGTGCTTCTCCGGTCTGAAAATTTAAGCTAATGATTAAAGATTAAAACGATGTTTGAATTAATATTTGCTAGTATTTGCGTTTTTCTAGTAGTAATTCTGCTGCTCGTTATATTGCTGCTTGTTGCGAAGAAATATCTTTCTCCGTCAGGGGTAGTCAAAGTTTCTATCAATGATGGTAAGAAAGAGTTTCAAGTTCAGCCAGGTGGTACATTGCTCTCTGCTTTAGCCGAGAATGAAGTCTTTCTTTCATCGGCTTGTGGTGGAAAAGGTGCTTGTGGACAGTGCCGTTGTCAGGTTCTTGAAGGGGGAGGAGAAATACTTCCTACCGAGAAAGTTCATTTTACACGTAAAGAACAGAATAACTTCTGGCGTTTGGGCTGTCAAGTCAAAGTAAAACAAGATATCAAGATTCATATACCAGAATCGGTTCTTGGTGTGAAGAAGATGGAGTGCGAGGTGGTATCCAACCGCAATGTGGCTTCATTTATCAAAGAGTTTATTGTGAAATTGCCTGATGGAGTCCACATGGATTTCATTCCGGGTAGTTACTCTCAAATAGATATTCCGAAGTACGATTTAAAATATCGTGATTTCGAGATCGATAAACAATTCCAAGGCGACTGGGAACACTTTAAAATGTATGATCTTACAGTCAAGAATCCCGAAGAGACAGTCAGAGCCTATTCTATGGCCAACTATCCTGCTGAAGGCGATTGCATCATGTTGAATGTCCGTATTGCTACTCCTCCATTCGACAGAGTCCATGGTGGATTCCAAAAGGTGAGCCCAGGTATTGCTTCTTCTTACATTTTCTCGTTGAAACCAGGCGATAAGGTGATGATGAGTGGCCCTTATGGAGAATTCCATCCGATTCTCGATTCTAAGAACGAGATGCTTTATATAGGTGGTGGTGTCGGAATGGCTCCGCTTCGTGCTCATATTCTTCACTTGTTGAAGACATTGAATATTCGTGATAGAAAGATTTCTTATTGGTATGGTGCTCGTTCTACAGCCGATATCTTCTACGAAGAAGATTTCCGAGAGTTGGAGAAAGAGTTCCCTAACTTCTCTTTCCATATTGCGTTGAGTTCACCACGTCCCGAAGAACATTGGACAGGCTATGTTGGTTTTATCCATCAGGTGATCTATGATAACTATCTCAAAGATTGTGATGCTCCCGAAGATATCGAATATTATATGTGCGGTCCTGGTCCGATGAGTCAGGCAGTGGTTAAGATGCTCGATGATTTGGGTGTTCCGTCTAAGAATTTAATGTACGATAATTTTGGAGGATAAAAAGAAGAATTTGATTGAGGCGGCGCTTCGTAATCTCAAGGTTGAAGCGCTCAACGAAATGCAGCAAACTGCATTGAATCATTCGGAGACCGATAATGATATGGTGTTGTTGTCGCCAACCGGCTCAGGTAAAACGATTGCATTTCTGTTGCCTCTTATTAATAATATGTGCTTGGAGAGTTCTGCTCTTCAAGCACTTGTTTTAGTACCTTCAAGGGAGTTGGCTTTGCAGATTGCCAGCGTATTCACTGCTATGGATACCACTTGGAAGTGTTGCTGCTGTTATGGCGGTCATGCCATGGCCGAAGAAAGAAAGGTATTGTTAGAGCAAAATCCTGCCATTGTCATAGGAACACCTGGACGTATTACAGATCATCTGTCAAAAGGAACTATTCAAACAGAAACCATTAATTTTTTGGTCATAGACGAGTTTGATAAATCGCTCGAATTCGGTTTTCAAGAAGAAATGGAAGAGATTATCAGCCAGCTCCATCATCTCACAAAGCGGATATTGGCTTCTGCTACACAGTCAGAAGAAATACCTAACTTTGTTGAAATGAGTCACACTGTACAACTTGATTTTCTCGATAAGAATGCAGAGGTCGGTTCTCGTATCAAACTCATGAAGGTCGTTTCTGATGAAAAAGACAAGATAGATACATTGTATAAGTTGCTCTGTTCGTTGGGTAGTAGTTCGAGCATTGTCTTTTGCAATCATCGTGATGCGGTAGATAGAGTGAATAAATTGCTCAACGAGAAGCGATTCCCGAATGAGCGATTTCATGGAGGCATGGAACAAGCGGATAGAGAGCGTTCGCTATATAAGTTTCGCAATGGTAGTACTTTTGTACTGGTCTCTACCGATTTAGCTTCTCGTGGACTTGATATACCCGATGTGGCTCACATTATCCATTATCATCTCCCGGTCAACGAAGAAGCTTTTACCCATCGTAACGGTCGTACAGCCAGGTGGAATACAACAGGAGAATCTTTTCTCATCCTAAATGAATCGGAGACACAGCCCGACTATATCAAAGACGATCTACCTATATATAATATGGTAGAGCCTATACCCCGTCCACCCAAACCTTTTTGGCATACATTATATATAGGTAAAGGCAAAAAGGATAAATTGAGTAGGGGAGACGTTGCCGGTTTCTTGTACAAAAAGGGAAAATTGCAAGCTAAAGACGTGGGAGCCATTGATGTACGTGATCATTGCGTCTATGTAGCCATTAAAGGTGATAAATATAAGCAATTAATTCAATTGGTGCAAGGAGAAAAGATTAAAGGAATTAAAACAATAATTGAAGAATCAAAATGATAGACGTCAACTTATAGTTATGTTAATTATACTCTGTTTTTTCGATTTACATTAAGTTTTAATGTCTTATATGTAACAAAATGAAATATGACGGTTAACTTTGCATTATTTTAAATAGAAATGTCTTGTTGGTCGGAAAATAATTCGTAAATTCGCAAAACTTTAAAGAGAATATTAAACCTAAACAATTTTCAAATGAAAAAGCATAATTTTAATGCCGGACCTTCAATTCTTCCTCGTGAAGTTATCGAGCAGACAGCTCAGGCAATCTTAGATTTTAATAACGATGGTTTGTCTTTAATGGAGATTAGTCACCGTGCTAAAAACTTCCAACCAGTTGTTGACGAAGCTGAAGCTTTATTCAAAGAGATTCTTGAGATTCCTGATGGATACAAGACTCTGTTCTTGGGTGGTGGTGCTAGTTTGCAGTTCTGCATGGTACCTTATAACTTCCTTATCAAGAAGGCTGCTTACCTTAATACTGGTACATGGGCAAAGAAAGCTTTGAAAGAAGCTAAACTCTTTGGTGAAGCTGTTGAAGTAGCATCTTCTGCTGCAGATAACTTCACTTATATCCCAAAAGATTACGTTATTCCTACTGATGCAGATTATTTCCACATCACTACTAATAATACAATTTATGGTACAGAGTTGAAAGGAGATCCTACATCTCCAGTTCCATTGATTGGTGATATGTCTTCAGATATCTTCTCTCGTCCAGTAGATGTTTCTAAGTATGATTGTATCTTCGGTGGCGCTCAGAAGAACCTAGCCATGGCTGGTGTTACTTTCGCTATTGTTAAAGAAGATAAGTTGGGTAGAGCACCTCGCACTATTCCTACAATGTTAGATTATCGTACTCATGTAGAAAAGGGCTCTATGTTCAACACTCCTCCAGTAGTACCTATCTATTCTGCATTACTTACTCTTCGCTGGATCAAGGCTCAAGGTGGTATTAAAGAAATGGATCGTCGTGCTCAAGAAAGAGCTGACATGCTTTACACTGAAATTGATCGTAACAAGTTGTTCCGTGGTACAGTAGCCGAAGAAGACCGTTCTCGTATGAACATCTGCTTCGTAATGCAGCCCGAATATGCAGAACTTGAGAAAGAGTTCTTTGAATTCGCTACATCAAAAGGTATGGTCGGAATCAAGGGTCACCGTTCTGTTGGTGGTTTCCGTGCTTCTTGCTATAACGCAATGCCGAAAGAAAGTGTTCAGGCTCTTATCGACGCAATGCAGGAATTCGAGAAAAAACATTAATTTATATTAGAATTTAGTACATATAGTGATGACTGGTAACATATTTGCCTCTCATCACTATATTACTAATAAAAGTATTCAACCATAAAATTTCTATTGAAATGACAAAAATCTTAGTCGCTACCCAAAAACCGTTTGCTAAAGTTGCTGTCGACGGTATCCGTAAGGAAGTTGAAAATGCTGGTTTCCAGTTTGAACTACTTGAAAAATATGCCGAGAAGAAAGAACTTCTTGAAGCTGTTAAAGATGTTGATGCTATCATCATCCGCAGTGATAAAATAGATAATGAAGTATTTGATGCTGCCAAATCTTTGAAGATTGTAGTTCGTGCCGGTGCTGGTTATGATAATGTTGACTTAGAAGCTGCAACAGCTCATAAAGTTTGCGTTATGAATACTCCGGGTCAGAACTCTAATGCCGTTGCCGAATTGGCTTTCGGTCTTTTGGTTTATGCAGTCCGCAACTTCTATAATGGTACATCTGGTACAGAGTTGAAGGGTAAGAAATTGGGTATCCTTGCTTTTGGTAATGTTGGTCGCAATGTAGCTCGTGTTGCCAAAGGTTTTGGTATGGATGTTTATGCTTACGATGCTTTCTGTCCGAAGGCTGCTATCGAAGAAGCTGGCGTTCATGCTGTTGATTCTACAGAAGCTTTGTTCGAGGCTAGCGATGTTGTTTCTCTTCATATTCCTGCAACTGCAGAAACAAAACAATCTATTAATTACGCTTTGGTCAACAAATTACCTAAAGGTGGTATCTTGTTGAATACTGCTCGTAAAGAAGTAATCAATGAAGACGAACTCATCAAGTTGATGCAAGAACGTACTGATTTGAAGTATATCACCGATATCATGCCCGACCAGAATGCTAAATTTGCTGAGTTGTTTGCAGGCCGCTATTTCTCTACACCTAAGAAAATGGGTGCTAAGACGGCAGAGGCTAACATCAATGCAGGTATTGCAGCTGCTAAGCAGATTGTTGGTTTCATCAAAGATGGTTGCGAGAAATTCAGAGTTAATAAATAATCTTTATCTTTTGAATTAATCTTACTATGGCAACAGTAAAACCATTTAAAGGTATTCGTCCTCCCAAGAATTTGGTAGAGAAAGTAGCTTCTCGTCCTTATGACGTGTTGAACTCCGAAGAAGCTCGCGAAGAAGCTAAAGGCAACGAAATGTCTTTGTATCATATCATCAAACCTGAGATAGACTTCCCAGAAGGAACTAGCGAAAGTGATCCTCGTGTTTACGAGAAGGCTGCCGAGAACTTCAAGAAGTTCCAAGATAAAGGCTGGTTGGTACAAGATAATAAGGAATGCTATTATATTTATGCCCAGGTCATGAACGGCAAAACGCAATATGGTTTGGTTGTAGGTGCTTTCGTTCCAGATTATTTGAACGGCGTTATCAAAAAACATGAGCTTACTCGTAAAGATAAAGAAGAAGACCGTATGAAACATGTTCGCGTCAACAACGCTAACATCGAACCGGTGTTTTTTGCATATCCTGATGATAAAGTACTCGATGAATTGGTAGCTAAATATACCGTCAATGCTCCGATATACGATTTCGTAGCTCCAGACGATGGCTTCGGTCATAAGTTTTGGATTATCGACAACGAAGAAGATATCGCAACAGTGACTAAGGAATTTGCTAAAATGCCTTCTCTCTATATTGCCGACGGTCACCACCGTTCTGCAGCTGCCGCTTTGGTAGGAGCTGAGAAAGCTAAACAAAATCCACATCACACCGGTAAAGAGGAATATAACTACTTTATGGCAGTTTGTTTCCCTGCAAGCCAGCTCACTATTATCGATTACAACCGTGTAGTGAAAGATTTGAATGGTCTCACATCTGATCAGTTCCTCGATGCTCTCAAAGAGAACTTCGTGGTAGAAGATAAAGGTGCTGATATCTACAAACCTTGTAAGTTGCATAATTTCTCTCTTTATCTCGATGGCAAATGGTATAGCCTTACAGCAAAAGAGGGAACATACGATAACAACGATCCTATTGGTGTACTTGATGTTTCGGTATCATCAAAACTTATCTTGGATAAGATTCTTAATATCAAAGATCTTCGTACAGACAAACGTATCGATTTCGTTGGTGGTATCCGTGGCTTAGGCGAGTTGAAATCTCGTGTAGACAGTGGCGAAATGAAGATGGCTTTGGCTCTCTATCCTGTTACAATGAAACAGATTATGGACATTGCCAATACCGGAAACATTATGCCTCCTAAGGCTACATGGTTCGAGCCTAAACTTCGCTCCGGACTTATCATCCATAAGTTAGTATAATCTATACTATAAAGATATACTTCCGATCCCGCTCCGACTCTTATGTCTGGGCGGGATTATTGTTTGCATCATCTATGTGCTGCTCGCATTTTATTCTTTAATTATCACTTTATTTTATACACTCTTTATTTTCAGAATAGAAAAGATATGTTTATCTTTGCATATCAATTCGCGGTAGTAGCTCAGTTGGTAGAGCATCAGCTTCCCAAGCTGAGGGTCACGAGTTCGAGTCTCGCTTACCGCTCATAATAAAAAATTGAGCAGTTACAAATATTGTAGCTGCTTTTTTTGTATATCAGATATTTCTATCCTCATTCAAAATACTTTGAGGGTGTCTTTCCCGTTATTTTTTTAAAATGCTTGAGTGCTGTTTTTCTCGAACGATATCCTACGGCATAGAAGGCGTCCATCTGTTCTTTGTGCTCTCCACTATGCATCAGGTTGATAAAGGCATAGATACGGTGTTTGTTGAGATAGTCGTTGAAACTATTGTAGCCTAGTTCGCGAATTGCAGAAGAAACATAGGTGCGGTTAGTGCCTAATGTTTGTGCCATTATTTCGAGCGAGAACTCCGCATCTTGCCAAGCATTATGATACTGCATGAAAGACTCGATACGGTTGCTTAGACTGTTACAAATTTTAGTTTCCATATTATATTCACTCTTCTCTATTTGTGATATATCATCGGTTGTTATCGTCTCTTTACATACAATTCGGATGATAAGTTCTAAGTAAGTCATAGTCATACAACTAATGGCACTTAATATATAGAATAGATTGAACACCCATATTTCATCTGTCGCAATGGCACTGATATAGCACAAATAAGGTATCAGCATAATGCTAATATAGCGAATTGTCCATTCTCGTCTAGCTTTATTGTTTTTCGAAAAATAGTACATCATGTGAAATATGGCTATTGGAAGAAGCACATAAATCCAGAAAATAAAAGAATTAGAGGGAGTGTAGATACGATTGGTAGAAATATTGTGTATAAACTGATTCAACGAACATATCGATGTTAGAAAGAATGTATATATCAAGGTGTAACGCAGTATATCGCCTTCTTTGCGACGCATAAACAAAAAGATACCCATTGTAAGATATACAATGACCGACATATATATAGTGCCGAACAAAAAGTAAAATTCCATAAGTTTTGTCTTTCTCGTATGCAAAGATAGTATTTCATTTGATATTAAAAATCAATCATACGAAGAATTTCGATGAATATTTCACAATTAATATATTTTTTATTTCTTGAAATATTCAGAAGGATTCATCCCTGTTATCGCTCTGAAGTTGCGTAGAGCTGTATTTTTAGAACGATAGCCTACTTCTTCAAAAATTTTGGTCAAGTTGGGTTGAGTCTTATTATTGACCATGTCAATATAAGCTTCTATTCTGAATTTGTTGATGTAGGCTGTGAAATTGTCGAATCCTTTTTTATGGATAATTCTAGATAGTGTAGTCCTATTGGTCTTTAATGTTTTGGCAATATTATCGAGTGTGATGTCGGGAGTGCGCCATGGTTCATTTTGTTCTATATATATGTCTAGTTGGAGAGACAAAAATGTTTCTTTATCATTCTCAACGCTTGCTAGGGGTTTCACCTCGGGAAGTCTTTGGCGCACGAATAGTACGATGTAAGAAATGTAGAGGATGGCAACAATACCAATGTTAGATGAAATGTAGTAGGCTGTCACGTTATCGAATAGAATAATCAAGCCTTTTCCGACATAGAAGCAAGAGATAGCTATCATGTATTTTGTCAACCATTTGCCCGTAATGAGTTTGTCTTTATTGCTGTATATCCATAGAGAGAAAACAATGATTGGGGCAAATATGAGAAAGGCCAATACCCATCTTGATGCTGAATCAAAAGAGGGATAGTGATCTAGCGTTTCGAGAAGACTATAATAAACCGCCGATTTGTATCCTAGTTTGAGTTGAATAATATGAAACCCCATCAATAAAAGAGATGGCATCATCAGCATGAAAAAACGTTTCCAGTTGAGCCATCCCGGACGTATTGCTTCGATAGGATAGAGCAGATGTATAGATGCTACGATGATCGATACAATCAGCATCGAAGGTGTGGTGACAGTGATTGGTCGAATAGGAATATCGAGATGTATAATGGTCATTCTTATAATGACCGATATCAACATGGTGAGGCAGGTGATTCCCAAGAACAATCTTGAATTGTCTTCCTCCCTTTTCTTGATGAAGAATAGGATGGCAAATCCAATATAGAATATGGATGGGGTCAGTAGATTGGCATAATAAATCGGATTCATATTCTGTACTTTTTGCAAAGCTAATATTTTTACTGAAATAGATAGTTACATTATCACAAAAAGAAGTTCTAAAACCACAATTATATGGATTTTTGTTCATTCTATGTCCTATTGTGAAAATGGAACCCATATTTTGTGATGTTGGTCATGGTCGAAGAATCTTAATTATTATCTTCGCCACTATCTTAACTTCTCAAATTTTAACTCATTAATATAATACTAAAGATTATGAAGAATAGATTAGGTTTTCAATTATTACTCTCGTTGTTTGTATGTATCATGTTGCCCTCTTGCAGTTCGAATAGCGAAGCGGCTGCATCTAACAATCCATTTGATACCATCAGAGTGAGTGCCAACAGCCTGCGTGAAAAGATTGTTGTGATAAGTGATTTGCATTTGGGTAACGATCTCTCTTATTCTGAGAATGTAGCACATTTGGCTCGGCTTGAAGAATTTCTTAAAGAAGTTCGATCTTCTGCAACTGTGAAAGAATTGATTCTGGGTGGTGATATTTTCGATGAATGGTATATTCCTACTCGAGCCAATACATACGGTGGGGGCTCTCAGGCCGATTTTATTCGTAAATCGGTAGAGTCGAACAAAGGTATTTTCACTCAGTTGCGGGGTATCATTAATGATGGGAAAATTAAGTTGACATACGTCCCAGGCAATCATGATATGGGTTTCACAGTCGAGAATGTCAACATTGCTTTGCCAGGTGTCAATCAAGCTCGTGATAAAGGCGAGAAGTATGGTGTAGGTAGTTATCATCCCGAAGGCTATCCACAGATTGTTATAGAACATGGTCATCGTTATGATTTCTTTTCTTGCCTCACTCCTGGTGCCAACGAGGCAGATGCTCCCGGTGCAACTCTTCCTCCAGGCTATTTCTTCGCTCGTATTGCTGCCAACTCTTTTACCAATCCTACAACTTCAGAGGCGGCTACGAAGGTTCCTGTTGTGACACTCAAAGATAAGAGCAATGCCGAGCAATATACCAAATTTGTATATTACAATTTGTGGCAGAAAGTAATGTCGAAGGTTATTTATGTAAAAGACAATTTTGCCGATCCTATTATTGTTACCAATGTTGGTCATTATACTAAAACCTATTCTATTAACGATATATTGCCATACAATGCTACTGATGGTTCAATACAAGTGAATCTCTATAATGGCCTTTTCACTCAGACGGCATGGAACGAACGCCAGAAGTACAACAATGTATCTGTGATGACCAATATTAATGAGGCTCTTGTGGGCAGTCTAGAAACACAATTCATCGACCGCCAGTCGGATGTTCAATATTTTAAGGATTCACTTTCCACAGTTCGCATTGTGGTTTTCGGACATACCCACGAAGCGATGTTGGTACCTTATAACAATGCCCACGGCCAATCTTGTATCTATGCCAATTCCGGAACTTGGGAAGACTTGAAGACACGTGATAAGAATGCCGCTATCGACCAAGATGCTCAAAAAATGCATTTCGTAGTGATTACACCTGAGAAATCCAATAATAAACATCTCAATGTAGGTCTTTATCAATATTTGCATGGCAAACATGCATTGATAAGTAATAAAGGTATTGATTTATAATTGCACAATGTCGATTCATGAATCGTCAGGATGTTTTAGACGTAACGTCAAGACGTTTCTCCAGAAAGATAAAGAAGATTTAGACAAAAGATATGGACGATTCTAAATAAACATAAGGATGATTTCATTCGTTGAAAGCATGTTTGATATTTCAACTTCTTTTGCCACTGTACCCCTACGCTATAACTTTCTGAAAATGAGACTTGAAGCAGTGTACCTACTACACTGCCAGCGTAAATGAGTCGTAAATTCGCTGCTACAGTATACCCTGGAAGCGTTTTTTACGAACGACCGTTCTTTGGAATATGTCTAACTTTGAGTTTTCTGATGATAACTTGCTCAGAAGATATTATAGAGCCGATTTTGTGTACACTTTCTCACGGCGGTGTATACCGTGCATACTAAACTTCTTGTGATACAGGACTTTATTGCGTAGGGGTGCTGTGGCA
>DAIUBN010000007.1:0-38640 GCA_036846645.1 Bacteroidaceae bacterium
AGAAGATGTAAAGATTATCAAACGATTGGGTTTCAGCAAATGCCGCCTGTCACTGGCCATTCCAAAAGACGAGGCATATACCGATTTAAACTGGTTTCGTGGCAAGAAGATTGCAACCTCTTATCCTGGTATCTTAAAACAGTTTATGAAAGAAAAAGGTATTGACAGCGATGTGCATGTCATTACCGGTTCGGTAGAGATTGCACCGGGTATCGGTCTGGCAGATGCCATTTTCGATATCGTCAGTTCGGGTTCTACACTTGTCAGCAACCGATTGAGGGAGGTAGAAGTTGTGATGAAGTCGGAAGCTCTACTTATCGGCAACAAAGAGATGACGGATGAAAAGAAAGAAATTCTAGAACAGCTGTTGTTCCGCATTGATGCCGTAAAGACTGCCGAAGATAAAAAATATGTGATGATGAATGTACCGAAAGACAAGCTGAAAGATATTGTCGCTGTACTTCCCGGTATGAAAAGTCCTACAGTGCTTGCCTTGGCACAAGAAGATTGGTGCGGTGTACATACCGTACTTGATGAGAAATGCTTTTGGGAGATTATCGGCAAACTGAAAGATCTCGGAGCACAAGGCATATTGGTTACACCTATCGAAAAAATGATTGTATGAAACGAATAGAATATCCAGCAAAGTCAGATTGGGCCAATCTGTTGCAACGCCCTGTATTGGACATGGAACAGTTGTTCGATACCGTAAGAAATGTAATAAAAGACATTCGCACCGATGGTGATAAAGCCGTCATCGCCATGGAAGAAAAGTTCGACAAAGTCAGGCTGTCATCATTGGCAGTTACCGACGATGAGATTGCCGAAGCAGAATCGTTGGTGAGCGACGAGCTTAAAAACGCTATCGCTCTTGCCAAGCATAATATCGAAGTATTCCATCAATCCCAAGTTAGTACTATTAATAAGGTAGAGACGATGCCCGGAGTATGCTGCTGGCGCAAGTCGGTTGCCATACAGAAAGTGGGACTCTATATTCCGGGTGGTATGGCACCATTATTCTCTACAGTGCTGATGCTTGCTGTTCCCGCCAAGATTGCAGGTTGCAAAGAAATAGTACTTTGCACGCCTCCTTCCAAAAATGGTAAAGTGAATCCTGCCATACTATATGCTGCCAAAGTAGCTGGTGTGAACCGTATCTTCAAGGCAGGCGGTATTCAAGCCATTGCAGCGATGGCATACGGCACAGAAAGCATACCCAAAGTATTCAAGATATTCGGACCGGGCAATCAATATGTTATGGCCGCCAAGCAACTAGTTGGTATGAGAGACGTCGCAATAGATATGCCTGCCGGTCCGTCGGAAGTGGAAGTCATTGCCGATGATACCACCAATCCCGTTTTTGCTGCTGCCGATTTATTATCGCAAGCCGAACACGGCGTAGACAGCCAAGTGGTACTAGTTACTACCTCGGCTTCGATGCTCGACAAGATTGCAGCAGAAGTAGAACGCCAGCTCGAAGTATTACCTCGTAAGGAGATTGCAGCTCGCTCACTAGCCAATAGCAAACTGATATTGGTGAAGACCATCGATGAAGCCATCGACCTGTCAAACACTTATGCCCCCGAACATTTGATTATCGAAACCAAAGATTATCTTGAAGTAGCCGAAAAGGTGGTTAATGCCGGTTCAGTGTTCCTCGGTTCATTTTCTCCAGAAAGTGCCGGCGACTATGCTTCGGGAACCAATCATACCCTGCCCACCAATGGATATGCCACTGCCTATAGCGGTGTGAGTCTGGACAGTTTCATCCGCAAGATTACTTTCCAACACCTCACTAATGAAGGCATCAAATCTATTGGTCCAGCCATTGAAGTAATGGCTGCCAACGAACAATTAGACGGACACAAGAATGCCGTCACCGTAAGACTTAACGAACTTAATAAATAAGGAGGACCCAGAGATGAAAACACTCAAAGAACTGACGCGACCTAATATATGGAACTTGGCACCCTACTCTTGTGCCCGGGATGAATATAGCGGTGTAGATGCTTCGGTATTTCTCGATGCCAACGAGAATCCCTACAACAGTCCGATTAACCGTTATCCCGATCCGCTCCAAAAGGAAGTCAAAGATCAGATAGCTATATATAAAGGTGTACCGACCGACCAAATCTTCTTGGGTAATGGCAGCGATGAAGCCATCGACTTGGTATATCGTGCTTTCTGTGAGCCTGGCAAAGACAATGTAGTCGCTATCGACCCAACCTACGGCATGTATCTTGTAGCAGCCGAGACAAACAATGTAGAATATCGTAGAGTACTGCTCGATGATAATTATCAGCTCTCTGCCGACAAACTACTTGCAGCTACAGATGCCCATACAAAGATGATATTTCTTTGTTCTCCCAACAATCCGACGGGCAACGATATGAACCGCAATGAAGTCATCAAGTTGCTCAATAAATTCGACGGATTAGTGATACTCGACGAGGCATACAACGATTTCTCATCTCTGCCTTCCATGCTCAGCGAACTACAGAAGTATCCCAACCTTATCGTGTTCCAAACATTTTCTAAGGCTTGGGGATGTGCTGCCATTCGCCTTGGCATGGCATTTGCTTCTCCAGATATTATCGGTATACTTACCAAAATCAAATATCCATATAACGTGAACCAGCTCACTCAGCAAGAAGCGCTTCGCATGATGGATAAGAAAGCCGAGAAAGAAGAATGGGTACGCATCATATTGGCAGAAAGGCCTAAAGTTATCAATACACTCCTCACGCTTCCTGTTGTCGAGAAGATATATCCTACCGATGCCAATTTCTTCCTGGCCAAAGTGACCGATGCTAATCATATATATAGGTATCTAGTGACAAAAGGAATCATTGTTCGCAACCGAAACAGTGTATCGCTCTGCGGAAACTGTTTGCGCATCACAGTGGGTACTCCTCAAGAGAACGAAACATTAATCCAAGCACTCAAAGCATACAAGGCATGAAGAAAGTATTATTTATCGACCGCGACGGAACTATCGTCATCGAACCTCCTATAGACTATCAACTTGACTCTTTCGAAAAGTTGGAGTTCTATCCGGGAGCTATCCGCAATCTGTGGATGATTCGTACTCGTACCGACTATGAGTTTGCCATGGTGACCAATCAAGATGGACTAGGCACACCATCTTTTCCTTCAGACACTTTTTGGCCGGTACACAATCTTGTAATGAAGACTCTCAAAGGAGAAGGCATTACCTTCGACGACATCTTTATCGACCCTACCATGCCCGAAGAGAATGCTCCGACTCGTAAGCCGCGTCTCGGTATGCTTGGTAAGTATATTAATAATGAAGAGTACGACTTGAAGAATAGTTTCGTCATAGGCGACCGTCCTACCGACATACAAATGGCCGTGAACCTGGGTTGCCGTGCCATCTATCTGAATGAATCGATAGACAATCTTGTGACCGAAGAGCAAAAAGCTGTTTGTGCTTTGGCAACCACAGACTGGAACCGCGTGGCGGACTTCATCATCGGTGGCGAACGAAAGGCCGAAGTGAAACGAACCACAAAAGAAACAGATATCGACATCCGTATCGATCTCGATGGTAGTGGCAAAACTGATATCAGTACGGGGTTAGGATTCTTCGACCACATGCTCGACCAGATAGGCAAGCATTCCGGCATAGACCTTATGGTTCATACAAAAGGTGACCTAGAAGTAGACGAACATCATACCATAGAAGATACAGGTATCGCACTCGGCGAATGTATCTTGAAAGCACTTGGCAATAAGCGCGGCATTGAACGTTACGGATTCTGCCTGCCGATGGACGATTGTCTTTGCCAGGTAGCTATCGACTTCGGTGGTCGTCCTTGGCTGGTATGGGATGCTGATTTCAAACGCGAGAAGATTGGAGAGATGCCAACCGAGATGTTTCTTCACTTCTTCAAGTCGCTCAGCGATGCGGCAAAGATGAACCTCAACGTCAAAGCTGAAGGCACCAACGAACATCATAAGATAGAAGGTATCTTCAAAGCTTTTGCCCATGCATTGAAAATGGCGATACGAAGAGACATCAATCACTTCGAATTGCCTTCATCGAAAGGTTTATTATAAAATTTTTTATTAACTTGAGCATATAAGTTGAATTAGTTTCAAATATTTTACCGATATTTGTAACATATTCAACTTATTAACGATGGACAGACACTTTTTAAATGAAATTGCGGCGGGGTCAAGGAATGCCCTCGTCAAAAAAAGAATTATTAACTACTACATCTACAATGGAAGCTCTACTCTAACCGACCTATCCAAAGAGCTTAACCTAAGTGTACCTACTGTAACCAAATTTGTCAGTGAGATGTGCGAAGAAGGCTTCATCAACGATTATGGCAAACTGGAAACTAATGGTGGGCGGCATCCTAATATCTATGGGCTCAATCCCGAATCGGGATATTTCATTGGCATAGATACCCAACCCGATGGACTTGATATCGGCCTTGTCAATTTCAAGGGCGACATGGTAGAGCTTCAGAAAGATATTCCCTACACATTCGAGAACACTCCCGAAAGTTTGGAAGAACTTTGCCAAGCTATCAAAAGATTTATCGACCATCTCGAGATGGACAAATCAAAAATATTAAGCATCAACCTGAACATCTCGGGACGTGTCAATCCCGACGAAGGTTATAGCTATAGCATATTCAACTTCGACGAACGTCCGCTGACCGACATCCTTACAGAAAAGATAGGCTACAATGTTGCTATAGACAACGACACTCGTGCCATGACCTATGGAGAGTACTTACAAGGTTGTGTCAAAGGAGAAAAAGATGTGTTATTTGTCAATGCCAGCATGGGATTGGGCATCGGCATTATCATAGACGGCAAGCTCTACAAAGGTAAGTCGGGCTTCTCGGGAGAATTTGGACATATCAGCACTTTCGACAATGAAATCATTTGTCATTGCGGCAAGAAAGGATGTCTCGAGACAGAAGCATCGGGAAAAGCATTTCTCCGTATTCTCTCAGAGCGTATAAGCAATGGTGAATCATCTATCCTATCGGCCCACACCATAGACAAGAAGAAACCTATCACTCTGAAAGAAGCCCTGACGGCAGTAGATAAAGAAGATATGCTCTGCATAGAGATTATCGACGAAATCGGTCAGAAGCTAGGCAAACATATTGCAGGACTTATCAATCTGTTCAACCCCGAGTTGGTTATCATAGGAGGCTCCCTGTCGTTGGCAGGCGATTATCTGTTGGAGCCGCTCAAGTCGGCTATCCGGAAATACTCACTCAACCTAGTCAATAAGGACTCCGTAATTTCTGTTTCAAAACTGAAGTCTAAAGCCGGTGTGATAGGTGCTTGCCTTTTGGCTAGAGGCAAGATGTTCAAAGCATGAATTATAGATAAAAATTAAAGAAAAATTTTCTTTATTGCAAAGAAAGCACTATTTTTGCAGTCGCTTTAAGGAATAAGCTTTATTCTTTAGTAGCTATGCCGATATAGCTCAGTTGGTAGAGCGACGCATTCGTAACGCGTAGGTCTCCAGTTCAAGTCTGGATATCGGCTCAAAAGGGGAAGAGGATATGCCATTCGACATATCCTCTTCCTTTTTTTAGTCGGTCTCTTTTATTCCTACAAGAGCCATTGGCTTGAAGTCGAATCCCCTCCTACGACTTTAATCGGGTTTTATCTTCAGTAAAAGAAGTTCTTTATCCGCGATATACCAAATTTGCCACGTCAGGATTAAGGGTCTGTATGAGAATAATTTGGGCTGAAGATAACAACGGATCAAAGTCGTAGGAGTATGAAACTCATTAAGTTTTTTTTACATGAACTAATATAGAAATATTCCTTTTTTTTGTAACTTAGCACCGATGTGTGGACGTATTGGATAAGAGAGCAAAATTACCAAGCAAACTTATATTTTTATGATAGAATCACGACATTACTTGGAAAACGGGCTTTGGAAGTATGATCTTGTAACAGGTAAATCTGAGTTCTCTCAGGGAATATACAAGATCTTCAATCTTGAACATCAAGGTTTAAAGAGCCATGATGCCCTCTTAGAATGGATTTGTCCAGATGACATTGCCTGTTACACAAACTCATTTAACGAGAAAATAAAGATAAGTCAACCTTTTATTCTCAACTACAGAATAAAATTAAAAGATGGTACTATCAAATATCTAGAAGAAAACATTCAATTTGAAACAGATCAAGAGAATAAAGTAACATCATATTACGGAATCATATCTGATATTTCGAATTTAATTAAGTTGCAAGAAAAGAGAGAAGAGGAACAAGTTCTAATTAATTCGATATTGAGAACCCTACCTAACCTTATTTTTGTAAAAAACATAGATGCCGGATTCAGATTTACCTATGTGAACGACAAATTTGCTTCATTTTATGGAATGAGAACAAATGAAATCATCGGTAAATATGATAAAGACATATCAACGCCCGAACAGGCAAAGGAGTGTTATAAAACAGACAACATAGCATGCAAACATAATATTCAGTCACCATATATTTCTGTCGAAACAATACCTATCACCAGAAGATCTGTCAAATATATGCAAACAATTAAATTTGCATACGTCATCAATGGGACCAACTATCTCATTTGTTCCGCTATGGACATCACCGACTTAGTAATGGCCAAACAAAAAGCAGTAGAATCGGACAAACTTAAATCTGCTTTTTTACATACTATCAGTCATGAAATCCGCACTCCTATTAATTCAATTGTAGGCTATTCACAGTTGGTGAGTTATTCGAAAGATAAAGATGACATTGATGCTTTCTGCGAACAGATCATATATGGTTCGGAGCAATTACTTCATTTGGTAACAGATATTGTTTATCTTGCCAATTTCGAAACAGTAAGTAAAAATTTAGTGCACGAAGACCTCAATATAGAATCACTGTTTACAACTATCAAGTGTCAATACGAAAATCAAGTTAAAGATAAACATTTGAACTTTATCTATAACCCCCATCCAGAGACTAATCATGTATATTCAAATAAAGATGCCATCATGCAGTTAATCAAATGTTTCTTAGAGAATGCTATCAAGTTCACAAAAGAGGGATATGTCTCTATGGGATATGATTTGAAGAAAGATTATCTAAAGATATGGGTAAAAGATAGCGGTATAGGTATTGAGAAGAAGAATCTAAAAAATGTATTTAAGCGCTTCTTCAAACTAGACGAGTTCACGTCAGGCACAGGCATAGGACTCTATATTTGCCAAAAAATAGTAAAATCCATGAAAGGGAAAATTGGCATCGATTCAGAGCCGGACAAAGGCACATATATTTGGGCAGAGTTGCCATTGGAGAAATCATAACCAAACAAGTCCATAACACAATATTTTTAGAGGGCTATGCTATCTCAGCACAGCCCTCTAACCTTAATATTATCCAATAAATATCTTAGTGTTATTTCGTTTTCTTACCCCAATATGTTTTGTTATTGCCATGAGCTGCATAAACAATAGTATGGGTACGAGGAGTTGCCTCCCAATCTGTTTCGCGTTGCAAATAAAGCACCACACCTGTGCTAGTGGTAATCGTCTGTTTGGACGAATCATAAGTCCAGGTAGCACCCTTCCAAGGACCCGCTGTTATTGTATGTGTACTCAAATCGAAAGTCATTGTTTCGGAGGTTCGTTGCGTCGATGTATTATTGGTCAATGCAATATGTTCCCAATCACCAGCCAATTCGCTCTCGCTAATCGTTGCTTCGGGCACTGCTCCATAGCGTTCAGGCATCACGAGCGGCCAACCGGTAGCAGCCCATTTCAAGCTACGTATCTGTCCCATCATGATAGCATTAGAATAGACATTGCCTCCTACATTTTGAGGGAAACGTCCCTGAGAGGAATAGTACCAATTGCCTGCCCCATCGTCGAAGATAGCACAGTGTGAGATGCCTACCCATCCGTAGCTATTGTTGAATTTATAGGGCGCAGTAACGATAGGATACAATTCTGTTGTGCCGACTGCCGAATTGCCATTGATATCGACATACGGACCATCGATACTACTAGAACGGCATACCCGAGTATTGTAGGGCACATCTAGTGCATCGTAAGCCAGGAAGAGATAATAATATCCATCATGGTAAACTACTTCGGGACCTTCACTTCCCTGCCATCTGCCTGTGCCACGCTGAGCAATAATCTTACCATAGCCAGAGTTGGTAGTACCACTGATATCCCATGGATTGCCCAAGGCATTGAGTGGCATGCCTGTTGTCGGACTAAGCTGCATAGCAGCAATGCCACTATGCCAAGATCCATAGACAAGCCAATGTTCACCAGTTGGAGTAATAATATATGATGGGTCGATAGCATTGATTTTAAAATATGCATTCCAATCATTTACTGATGAGCGACTGTAATCATTCATACCCTTGTCGGAAGCAGAGCAAACCACCATTCCCTTGTCTTCCCAAGTATTACTAGCTGGATCGCTTGTCTCCATCATGCCGATGAAAGCGCGCTCTGACCACGAACCGTCGAAATTGGCTGTTGTAGCTTCTTTACCGGTTTTAATATAATTGTTTACCACAATACAATAATACATACGATATTTGCCAGAAGACACTCTGCGAGCCACCGGAGCCCAATAGCCATACGAAGGATTATCGATAGCACTCAATCCTTCGGCTGCTCGATATTCATTGAGTTTGGTTTTCACCCAAGCCGGAGCATCAGTCATAGTAGAGCCCATAAACTCCCAATCTACCAAGTTCTTTGAACGACGGCAGAAGAAATGTCCGTGACCATCGTGAGCATTGCCATACGAAGCATCAGTCTGATACATATAATAATAGCCATCATCAGCCTTCATCACTGTTGGATCATGGACATTGGCAAGATTCCATTGTGAACGGTTGCTCCAAGCTGCCATGCTTGTATAATCATCTGCATAAGTAGGAGCGACATAGTCGGCAAGTTCTTCTTCGAGTGTTTTCGAAGTTGTTGTAATGGTTGTCTCGCTAGAATAAACAGGTTCGGCATTGTAAACAGTAGCAAAAGCACGAACCCGGTAAGTAGTTTGCGGCTTCAAGTCGGAAAGAGAAGCTGTGAGACCCGACTCACGAGTCTCTACAGTAGTACTATCTATAGTAGGGGTAGATACTGCGCTATAGCAGAATCCTTTTTTGATGATTGCAGTAGAACTACCACCGCTGATAGTTGCAGTAAGCGTTGCAGTATTTGAACCGACAACAGACACCGTAGGAGTTGATATCTGCAAATCGGCTGTTTCCACATCGTCTTTGTTGCTACATGCCGACAAGGCCAGCACACAAGCAACAGCGAGAGAGAATATATATTTCATTTTATACTTCATATCATTTATTCGTTAGTTGTTGAAGTTGTAGACCATCCAGGATTCTGTCCAAGTTTAGGAGCACGTTTTACCTCATCGGCTGGAATAGGGAATAAATAGCTCTTCGGACTGACAAAAACACGAGTATTGACTGTATTGGCAGCACCATAAGTAAATACCGGACTAGCTTGTGTACCAGTCACCTTGACTCCATAAAGATGGAGTAACTGATTATAGTAGGGTTTACTGGTCTCATTGCTCGAAGTGACACCTTCGTAGAGTTTCCAACGGCGGGCATCAAAGAAACGATGATCTTCAAAAGCCAGTTCAATTCGACGTTCGTTACGGATACGTTCACGGAGTTCGGCCTGAGACATATTGCTATAGGCTGGCATACCAGAACGAGCACGAACCGCATTGACATATTGATAAGCATTGGCAGGACCCTCTGCCTCGTTGATAGCTTCGGCTGCATTGAGAAGAATCTCTGCATAGCGGAAAATAATCCAAGCGTGAGGATAGGTAGACGGGCTCTTACATGAAATGTTATTGACAAACTTCTTGAGATAATAGCCAGTATAGGTGCCACCCATCGAAGCACTATAGTCCACACCTTTGTCCGATTCTGAATTATACCGTACATCAATGGTGCGCTGCTCTTCCTGATCAGCACGTCCCCAAGTCATACCCTGATAAAACACAGTCTGAGAAAGGCGTGGGTCACGATTCTCATAAGGTTTTTGATCGTTATAACCACTACCCGACTCGTCGATACGTTTTCCATTAGACATTTCATAAGCATCAACAAAATTCTGTGTAGGATTGGTACGACCATCACCCTCGAAAGAGCCAGTGAAACCGACAGGTAAGAAAACCTTTTCTACCTGATTGGTATTCCAAACGGAACGGGCCATAATAATCTCATTATTGTAGACTGGATTGGTAGTGAAACACTCATAATAATTATTATTAGTGTTGCCCGAATCATATAACTTATAAGGGTTGGACTGTGAATTGTTCTTTGTGATAAAATCCTTTGCAGCCTGAGCAGCATTTGCCCAATAGGTCACTGTATTATCTGGATTATTGAGCATCGAAGCCCGATAGAGCAATGCACGAGCTTTGAGAGCGTAGGCAGTAGCTCCATTAAGACGCCCCCAATTAGAAGTTTCGTCGCTATAGCGGAAAGGCAGCACATCTTTCACCAAGTCACACTGAGCAGCCACCCATTCGAGAGCGGCAGCAGCCTCGGTACGCTCCATATTCATTGCACCGGCATCAGAGAGATCGAATACGATTGGAGTACCTGATTCGTCTTCGGCAATGATAGGACATGCTCCAAACCAACCAATAAGATCGAAATGGAAAATTGCACGCAACAGCTTGGCTTCGGCACAATATCGGTCGTAGAGGTGATTGTCATCACCTTCTTTAGTAGCATTACCCACCACATTGGAACGGGCATTCTTTAAAAACAAGTTACACTTGCGGATACCGTAAGTATCAGTATTCCAGAATCCAAGTAATGGATGGTCAGCAGCCGTATAACCGTCGCTACCGATTTTAGTATAATAATGAAGTCCCCAATAAGTCACCGCGTTATCTGTCATACAATCTCTCGAGGCACCAGTAAACTGCGTATCATTCAGAATGCCGAAACCATCGGGGAGGTTAGTATATATATTCGCCAAGAACTCACGCGTCAACGTTTCGTTGCCAAAAGTTTTCGTTTCAGAGAGCGAAGCATCATACTCTTTGTCGAGATAACCGCTGCAGGAACTTCCTACTATGAGGAGCAGCGCCATTATGATATATTTTGATATACTTTTCATATTCATATATTCTATTAAAAATCCTTTTAGAAACCAATATTAACACCGAAAGTAAATGAATGAGTCTTCGGATAAGCCCAGATATAGTTTGTAGGGTTCTCTGGATCGAAGCCTTTTGGCAAATGACTCCAATTGTAGAGGTTGTATCCACTGAAGTATAGACGGCACTTTGTCATATTAATCTTAGAAATGAGCCTCTGCGGCAAAGAATATCCTATCTCGACATTGCGCAACGAGAGAAAATCACCATTGACTACCCAAATAGTAGATTCATTATACGGATAGTTGCGGTCGATATCACTGAAGCTGGTAGACAGACGTGGATACTTGGCATTGATGTTACGAGGATCGATAGGATCATCAGTATAGTAACCCCAAGTCTTTGTGACCTCATGAGTAGAAGTACCACCCCAGCCAAAACCATAGTCCATATTCTCACGGCACCCCACTGTACGGTTCAGGTAAGCAGTAAGAACGACACGTGCATCAAAACCTTTCCATTCGAATCCTAAACGTATAGTAGGAATGAGTTCAGGAATATTGGTATAACCGTATGGTACTTTATCATAAGTATCGATTTTGCGGTCGCCATTGGTATCTTGGAATACGGCATTACCCAATTTGTATTTGCCGGCAGCATGCCAGGGATACTTCTCGGGATGTGCAGTAGCATCTTCGTAAGAAGTAGGAATCAAATTAGGATCGCTTACCCATTGTTTGAATATCAATTCATGACCTTGATCTATAGGATTGCCTGTTTTTGCCATATAAGCATAGTCGGGAGTAAGTTCATCCATCTCGGTTATCTTATTACGGTTATAGGTGAGCATACCTTCTATATAATATTTAAAATCACCAATACTATTTCGATGTCCCAAAGTCACTTCAATACCTCTAGTTTCTGCCTTACCGTATGAATCGGCAGGAGCAGCTATACCAAAAAGAGTAGGAACTGTAGAACGAGAAACCAAAATATTGGAACGCCATTCTTTGAAGACATCTACATTACCATAAACTTTCTTATTCCAAAGGTCGAAGTCGAGACCGATATTCAACATATCAGAGATTTCCCATTTACTGTTGCTATTGCCGGCTGCCGATTCGTAGACACCATTAACATAAGACTGCGAAGTACCAAAGTTGTAGCCACTGCCTTCGGTATAAGTACCCTGATAAGGATAGCGGTTGGCACCTGTCACTGCTTGTCCGGCACGACCATACGAAGCACGAAGTTTCAACAGTTTGACAAACGAATTTTTGAGCCACGACTCCTCCGACATTACCCAGCCGATAGAGCCACCTGGGAAGGTAGCGAAACGCTCGCCTGCTGCATAGTTGTCACAACCCATACGAGAGATATTACCCGAAAGGATATATCTGTTGTTGTAGACATAAGTTGCTTGGGCGTTGTATGACAAGTAGCGGTTAGAAGAATTCTGACCACGAACAACATTCTGATAAGTACGAATAAATGCCTGAGCACTTACAGCATGTTTGCCAAAAGTACGATCGAAAGAGAAACCGGCATTCATATTAATATTGTAATAATAATCTCGAGGAGAAGTTGTAGCATTAGGCAATGCCTTGTAGGTTCTCATACGCTGATATGTATAATCGTCTACAGTTGCCACGTCGGCAGCATAATTATAATAGAAACCATTGATATCTGCCTGTTGTACCTTTTGGAAGGTTTCGTAAGAATCGAAACTTACAGTAGCCTTCGCTTTCAAACCTTTGACCAGAGAATCCAAATTGCCGGTCGCAGTAATAGTAGTATAGAGGTTACGGCGACGATTTTGTTCGATACCACGACCTGCTATCTGGGCGGCACCATTCTTACTATCACTTGAAGTCGGGAAGAAAAATTCACCATTAGGACAGAACACCGGATAGATAGGAAGGTTCTCGCCTGCACCCCAAGTGAAGAGATTCCAAGTATCAATGCCCGGTTGAGTAATATTATCGATACGTCCACCTAAGTCTAAAGATACGTTGAGGAACTTATTGACATCAATATCAACATTAGAACGCAAATTGTAGCGATTAAGCACATGCTGTGTGTTGTAGCCTTCATTCCATTTTGTCCATTTTTCATCATACAGACCTTCTTGACGAAGATAAGTAAACGATACAAAGTAACGGGCGCGAGTATTACCTCCACTGATTGTAAAGTTGGTACGGTACTGGGGAGCTGACGAACGCAACATCACGTCGTGCCAGTTGGTATTGAAATAATGATATTTTGCCATACCTTCCAGCTGTTCGCCGTTACATACCTTGCGATAGTTGTCAATATCGGTTGCAGAAAACTCCGGAGTCAAACCATCTAGATAACGGGCCTGATTGCGGGTAAGAGCATAATTGTATGAATTCTGACTTTCGGGAATACCTGCTATAGTCTGAAATCCTACTTCCTGAGTGAAGTTGATTTGCGTTTTTCCTGCCTGACCACGTTTGGTTGTGACTAAAATCACACCATTGGCACCACGCATGCCATAAATAGCACAAGCAGCAGCATCCTTTAGAATTGTAATAGATTCGATGGGATAAGCATCGAGGAAAGAAAGATCTCGTTCTACATTATCAACGATAACCAATGGAGAGCGGGCGCTACTGTTCATGGTGCGAATTCCACGAATATACATCGCTGTTTCACTCCATCCCGGTTCGGATTGAGATTCGTAAGTCTCTACACCAGTGACAGTAGATGTAAATGCATTCTGAAGCACAGTGACAGGATGTTTCTCAAGTTCTTCACCTGTAACAACTGAAGTTGCCTCGGTGATAAACTTTTTCGGCTTACGGCCAAAAGGCAGAGGAGCAGTATGATTATACTCATCCAGATCTGCCTTCATTATAACCTGGAACTTATCGTCGAACTTGGCGATTGCTGTAGCAGACAGATAACCTACACTAGCAATACAAAGCTCGTCGGAAGACTTCACATTCTTCAAAGAGAAATAACCATCTTTATCGGTGATAGCAATACGGCTAGCTTCCGAGACATTGACTACAGCACCGACGATAGGTTCGCCCTGCTCCTTTACGACACGTCCCTTCAGCACTTTTTCCGTCTGAGCCCAACCACTGCTCATTATCATTGCCGCAGCGGCCGCAAACAGAATTCTTTTGAATTCCTTTCTGATATATCTTGCTATTATTGTTTTCATATTCTATTGATTAATTGCTCCATCCTGGATTGTTCGTAATATTAGTTTTCCAAACCTCTCCTTCGGGAATAGGATACAGATACATTTTCTCGCTGAACACACGGGTCTGAGCCACTTTACGAGTATAGATGAAACTGCCATTTTTCGACGTAACATCAACACCATAGATAGGGCGTGCCAAAGCTTCAACTGCTACATTCCAACGACGAACATCCCATGCGCGATGATCTTCGAAAGCCAGTTCGACAGTTCTCTCTTTACGAATGAACTTGCGAAGAGCTTCTTTTGTTTGAAGGTCACTACGAGAAGATAGCTTAGTTGTCATGCCAACACGGTTGCGAATGAGTTGTAAAGCATCAAACACTTTGCTCGAAGGTCCGTTGGCTTCGTTCTCTGCCTCAGCATAATTAAGTAGAATCTCGGCATAACGCATGATAATCCAGTTTCGGTAACTTGTACCGGTATGATTATTGTTCAATATCACTTCAGGAATATACTTGCGGTCGTAGTATCCAGTAGGAGTAGCATTGGCATTGCCTGTTGGATTATCACGCTGGCCTTTCAAGACATTTATAGTTCCATTACCCCATTCTACACCATTATATAATATGGTAGCAGCAAGACGTGGGTCGCGGTTTGAACAAGGCGCATTGTCATTGTATCCGCTTGCAGTATTGATGATAGGGGTTGAACCGCTGGTAGGATATACAGGAGCACCTGTATTGTCGTAACTGATAAAAGGAGAAGAGCCGTTAGCCATGTCGTACATATCGACCAAATTCTGTGAGGGGCAAAGTCCACCATTACCACCCTCACCTACCGGAGTATCATTTGAGATAGCCGACCAGCCCACAGTAACATCATTGCGCCAAAGAATTACCTCATTGTTACTCTCAGTATGAGCATTCTTCAAAATAGCATTGGTGTAGCATGTCACAGGGTCAGAATCTTTGGTATATAATCCATACAAACTTCCATAATCATCTATAAAACTTTTGGCAGCATCGGCAGCCTGAGTCCAAGTGATACCAGAATCGGCACTATAACGATCGCTTGCCATATAGAGCATGATGCGAGAATAGAGAGCACGAGCCATCGGCTGGCATATACGTCCCTGATTGCCCGACTCTGACGATGTAGCCTTAGTCATCAACCCGCTTTCGCATTCTTTAAGTTCTTTCAAGACGAAGTCTACTACGTATTCTTTGGTTGTAGGACGAGTAGTGTAACCGCTCAATAAATCACCATCAGGATCGAGAACGACAGTCACAATAGGAATAGGTCCATAACGCAAGAACATTTCCCAATAGAAGTAAGCACGAAGAAAACGAGCCTCTGCCTTATAGTTTGCCTTGTCTGTCTCATACTTCTCACTAGATAGTTCGGTAGGTTTTGGAACACTTTCGATATTCGTGAGCAGCATATTACATTTGCGAATACCACGATAGTAGTGTTCCCAAGTATCGGTCAGTTCGCTGGCGCCACCGGTAGCATAATAGTTACCGATATTGAAACTGGTACGTACACCACCTGTTGCATAACTATTCTCTGCTAAATCGGTAGCCGCATCCATCCAAGAGTTGTTGATACGGCTCGCACCATGACGCAAAAAGTTATAAGTATCGAAATGGAACTGTTTCGTTGTGGTCCAATCGCTGAATACCTCTTCCTCGGTCAGTTCATTGCTCGCCTCTTTGTCAAGGAATCCGCCGAACATCTTTTCGCAAGAGCTAAGCGACAATGCAGAAGTCGCAGCGAGGAGAAGTGTATATAATATAGATTTTCTTATTTTCATATCTTTAGAATTTTAAGTTTACACCAAAGTTCACTGCCTTCATGATAGGATATCTGTTGGAACCTTGACTTTCGGGATCGCATAAACCATCAAGATGATCCCAAGTGACAAGATTGTTGGCATTGACATAGAGACGACATTCGGTCATCGCCAGTTTCTTAATCCAAGCGAGAGGCAACGAATAGCTCAATTCAATATTCTTCAATCTGAGGAATGAACCATTCTTCAAGAAGAAGGAGTTTTGGCGTTGGTTGTGATCGCCATTATTGTCATAGTGAAGTAATGGATACTTGGCATTAGCCAAGTTCTGATTTTCCGATAAATTCGGATTCCAACGGTCTAGATGATGTTGTTTTACCTTTCCACCACTGACGAAAGCAAACATTGCTTCGGCATCGTAATAGCGAGATACGTGGTCAACACCTTGAAACATCACACTGAAGCCGATGCCTTTATAGTCGAATCCGAGTGTGAAAGCATATGTATTTTCAGGAATATCACTGTGACCAATAAATGTTTCGTCACGGCTATCGATAAATCCATCTCCATTCATATCACGATACTTCAAGTCGCCCACCTTCACATTGCCGAAAGTTGAGACAGGGAAACTCGAATTAGCAAGATCGGCAGCTGTAACAAATCCATCGCATACCAATCCGAAATATTGATTGATAGGATGACCTTCTTGTTTGCGATAGGCAGTCTTCGACGCAGGTTCATCCATATTAAGAATCTTATTCTGAGCATGAGAGAATGTAAGGTTGGCATAATAGTTGAAATCCTTACCAATATGATTATTGTGCTTCAATTCGATTTCGAAACCCGAGTTACGAGTACTGCCTAAGTTACCGGCAGCCATATTGACACCCACCCATTGTGGACGAGTAAGATAAGGAGTAAGAATATTATTACGCTTCTCGTAGAACAAATCCAACGAGCCATTCAACAAGCCACCAAGTAGTCCAAATTCAACTCCAACATTGTATTTATTGGCACGTTCCCATGTTACTGTAGCATTGGGATACTGACTTTCGTAGATACCGGTATAGCCTGTTGTCCCGAAATAATAATCATTAGAAAGCTGTGTCCACACTGCCTGATAGAGGAAACGTTGCTTAACACCGTTCACCTGATATACATCGTTACCGACCTGACCATAAGAAGCACGAATCTTTAAGTTGTCGAGCCACTTTTGGGTACTCTTCATAAACTCTTCGTTACTGATGCGCCAACCAATGGAGAATGAAGGAAAGAAACCAAAACGTTTGCCACGTTCGAAGTTTTCAGAACCATTGTATCCGAAGTTTACCTCGGCAAGATACTTATCATCGTAACCATAAGTGACACGACCTACAAGACCTTGATAACGTTGTGCCAATTCGGCTTGATAACGATAATCATTCTGGTTGTAGAGCACCATAGCTGTCACATCGTGTTTCCCGAAACGACGAGCATAGTTGAGCTGACCTTCCATATATAATTTATATGTAGTAGTATTCTCATTGCCGGCATATGCAAGTTCGGTATCGCTATTAAATCTGTTATAAGAATCAATACTGCTATAATCTGATCGGTTGTTGAGTTCGTAGGTAGCAAAGTTAGCTGTAAACTTACGATTGTAGTAAGCATCGTAATCGAAAGACACCATTGCCTTCGCACTCAGGCCCTTTGTAAGCCAATCCATCTTATAGTTCACAATAAAATTAGTTTCGTTAATCGTATTTGTAGCACGATAAAAACCACCTTTTGCCAATGCTGCCACGATGTTATTCTGGTATTGTGAGCTACCGCCATAAAGCACTCTCTGGTCTTCGCCCTCACCAATAGTATAAGATACTGGGAATATCCATCCTGGGGTATGATTCAGTTCGTAGAACACTTCGCTATAAGTACCATCGAGTCTCTCGTTAGTATTCGGACCGCGACGTTCCTCGAAACGTGTGCCGAAGTTGACAGATAGCGTCAGGTCTTTGGTCATCAAGAAATCCATATTGCCACGGAAAGCATAACGACGATATTCTGAGTTCGACTTATTGCCATAACTATCAAGACTGAAGTTGCGGAATAAGCCTTGCTGATCGTAATACTCTGCCGAAGCGAAATAGCGCAAACGTTTGGTACCACCTTGAATATTGATATTGTAGCGTTGAGCAGGAGCACTTTTACGAAGTACCGTACCATACCAGTCTACATTAGGATAGAGCAAAGCATCAATGCCGCTTAACTCTCCCCTACTCGATTTCTTATACATTTCTATATCGGCTGCCGAATATTGCGAAGCTAATCCATCATTGGCGAGTGCCTCTTCGAGCAGAACAACAGAATCATAAGAATTAAGATAAGTGTCCCGACGAGTAGGCGACTGAGTCTGCCAGTTGGCTGTGAAACTTACAGCTGGTTTCTGTTCCTTACCGCGCTTAGTAGTTATAAGCATTACACCATTCGCTCCACGTACACCATATACAGCTGTTGCAGAAGCATCTTTCAATGTTGAGATTGTCTCAATATCATCGGGAGCAATCTGAGAGAATGCACGTTCTACACCATCTACCAAGATGAGTGGTTGGTTATCTCCTGCAAAAGAAGCACGACCACGAATGTAAATCTTCATATCATCCGAACCCGGAGCACCCGAAGTCTGTGTTGTGATGACACCTGGAATCTTACCGGCAATAGCCTGAGAGATATTGGCTGCCGGAGATTTCAGTAATTCCTTAGAATTAACTTGAGATATGGCACCGATGACACTCTCTTTCTTTTGTGCACCGTAACCTACTACAACCACTTCATTCAGAAGCTTAGAATCTTCTTCCATCGTTATATTAACAGACGAACGTCCACTAATCTGCACCTCCTGAGTTTTATAGCCTACATAAGTTACTACCAACGTAGCCTTAGAACTATTCACTAACAACTTAAAGTTGCCATTCAAATCGACCATCGTGCCGTTTTTAGTACCTTTTTCCATAATACTAGCACCAATAGCAGCCTCACCTTTCGTATCAACCACCTTACCAGTCACAGTAAACTTACCCTGTGCTGATGCTCCCAACGTGAGGAGCACCAGTATGAAGGTGAAGAATATCTTATGAAATATATTATTACTCATTGTTTTCTTAATTTAGATTATTATTCTGCAGGAAATATCAATGGGCATTGCGACATAGAAAGAATATCAAGATATCCTTCTTCGATTGTCAAGAATACACCTAGAGCTCCCGTCGGGAAATCGCTATAGTAATAAGTATAGGTATATACTTTGCCTGTAGAACTTGTCACATTAGCTGTCATATCATAGCGTCCATTAATGCGTTGAACTGTGAGATCAACAGTTGCACCATTCATCTCGGTTTTAAATGTATCCCAACTGAATGGATTGGTAATGTTACCACTATTGTAATAAGTGCCCCAGCCGAATGCATCACTTCGCATCACAAGATATTCGAGATATCCCTGAGAAGAATCGCGGGTATCATTTCCGTTAGTTGTTACTTGTACCCAGTTGTCCCAATTGTTCACAGCATCAGTATGATTGACGAAGCGGAACTTGAGTATACAATTGTCTTCGGTAGAAGAATTCATAACCGAGAATACAGACCACCAGCCACTAGAAAAGTCAGTCTTACCTACACGATTCGAACCAACAGCCCAAGCCTGACCCACAGAACAATTATAGGTATCGAGCACGAGATGAGCCTTTTCCATGGTGAGGAATGTTCCCTTAACACCATCGGGCAAACCAGATTTAGTATAAGTGTAGTGATATACAGTACCCAAAGTTGTTGTAGTAACGGCAGTCATCGTCAGTACACCATCTACTATTCTCACAGTAAGATCTACTTTCGCTCCATCCATACTGCTAGCAAATGTTGTCCAATCGTAGTCACTGCTGATACCGGTTCCATCGTAATAAGTGCCCCAGCCGAAAGCATCTGAACGAAGAACAACATACTCGGTATATCCATCGGCACCACGCTCTTTACCATTAGTAAGCACAAGTACCCAGTTATCCCAATTGTTGGCTTTATCTGTATAGTTTGTAAAAGAGTAATGGAACTCACAGTTGCTCGTTGCAGAAGTCATATAAGGAGTAAAGGTAGTCCACCATCCAGCGGTATTATCTTCAGCACCGAATGTCTGATATTGCTGTACTTTCTTGCCGGCAGCTACCGTAGGTTTAGCCCAATCTTTAGCTATCATCTGATTGCGGATAACGTTGACATTGTCGTACCATGATTCGCACAAATCAGAATCTGAACCTTTACCTAAATATATATAAGCAGCATTGTTCAAGAACTTCACCAATGTAGCATAGTTGAAAGAAGTAGACGAAGGATTGGTCACCGAAGCACTTACGCTCTTATTGCCATCAACATAAAGTTGATAACCTGTAGACGAAATCTGCAAAGCAATAAAATGCCATTCGCCCGCCGTTATAGCATTTGTTTTGTAAGAAGCAGGGTTGTTCTCGTCGAGATTAAGTGATGACAACTGTCCGGGCTTTGTATAAACTAGTTCGGCATTACGGGTAAAATAGAAACGTGCAGAGTCGGCACTCTCCGAGCCAAACGAAAATAAAGCGCCACTGAGATTGTCGGTTGCAGTCTTCACCCACATGGTGATAGCGGCACCGTTTTGCAATGACACACTCTTTAGAGGATTTGCAATTCGCGCGTAGCCTGTACTATCGATATGTAGCACATTGCTACCAAGATTGTAGTCCTTGATAACTTCAATTTTACTACTGTATGCAGTATCGATATCGCTCAGATAAGGGGCCTCATCACCGTAATCGAATGAGTAGGTCGCTACAACTTGCCTTGTAGGGTAAACTTGATTACCCGCGGGGTTGTCCATTTGCCCCCAATCTGTGCAAGAAGTCAAGCATATCAATACCGACATTCCTAATGTAGTCAGAATAGATTTTAAGATCTTCATATATGCATGAATTTTGGTTATTAGATAAGTTTTTAATGTCGCAAATATACCCCATTGTCCATTTACGAAGGTGGATAAATGATTTTTTGAGGTGGATAAATGGCTTTCGTCCTCAAAAAAGTGTATTCTAAACACTAAAAGCTATCAATACTAACTAACATCAACAAAGTAAGTAAAAAACGCACGAATACGGAAGGAAAAGAAAAAGAAAATGACATGCTTATATATAAAAAGATTGTAAATTGGACACTCTTTAAATAATAGTCGAAAAAATAAGAGAATGTAGCAAACAAAATAGCACAATTCAACTTCAATAAGATACGCTCTTTTATAAGAAAAAATCTTTCTTCCTTGAAGGAAAAGTGAAATGTTGATTATCTATTTTTAAAATCAAGCTTGCATTTATTAAAATAAAGGCTTTATTTATTAAAATACAAGCTTTATTTTAATAAATACAAGCTTTATTTTTAGAATCATTCAAGAGAGAACAAACTTTTCTATTATAAGTATCAAAGTTCTCTGCCAATATCGCAAACAAAGGGAAAAGATACTTTCGAAATACACCCTTTCAGAGTCGAGGTATCATTCCTTAAAAGCCACTCGTGGCATTCGACTATTCGTTGAGCATTGTACTTGGGGCCGTTCCAAATTGCTTGGTAAAACAGCGAGTGAAGTACTTGGGGTCATTGAATCCCACTTCGTATGCCACTTCCGATATATTCATATTCTTGGTGGTTCGCGATTTGATAATCATCTCGCGAGCTAAATTAAGTCGATAGTTACGTATCATCTGTCCAACCGACTGGCCTACTAGACTCTGCAGTTTCTTATTGAGCAAACTCTTGCTCACACCCATGGCTTCACAGAAATCGTTGACATCGAAGTAGGAATTCTTATAGTTTTTTCTAAGAACTTCCATCACCTGCGATATGAAACGCTTATCACTTGATTCCTCTTCAATATTCAGTTCATCTACATTCATGTTCATAGTGAATTGACGTTGATAACGTTTACGATTCTCAAGAATATTTTCGATACGGGTGAGCAATAGTATTTCATCAAATGGTTTGAGCAGATATTCATCAACCCCCATCTTGTAACTTTGAATACGGGCTTCGGGAGAAGTCTTAGCTGTAAGCATCAAAAATGGGATATGCGATATTGAGAAGGTTTCTTTCACTCTTTTTGATAATTCGATACCATCCATAACAGGCATCATGAGGTCGCTCACGATAAAGTCGACAGATTGTGAAATTAGCACTTTCAGGGCCTCTTCACCATTGCCGGCTTCGAGCACATCATATTTATCAATCAGAATAGACTTTATGTAGTTTCTCATATCGATATTATCTTCTACTACAAGAATCGTAAGTTTTGTTTTCTCTGTTTCCTCATCAGGAAGAGTATATACCTCTGCTGTTTGAACAGGTTTGTTATAATTATCATTCTCATGATGTTCGTCCTCACTGAGAGGCAACATGATACGAAATGAGCAACCGATAGAATGATTATTACGAGCTACTATTTCACCGCCATGCATCTGAACAATTCGTTTGCACAAATAGAGTCCGACACCAGTTCCTGCTTGCCCGTAAACAGGATATTTTATCTGTCCCTTAGATTGATAGAAGCGATTAAATATCTTCTGCAAATCTTCTTCGGGCACTCCCGAACCAGTATCACTTACCGATATATAAAGCTGTGGATGACCATCTTTATAAAGTGAAGCAATATAGAGTCTCACCTGCCCTCCATCGGGAGTGAACTTAATGGCATTACTCATCAGATTGGTAAATACTTTGTGCATCGCATCCTCATCAAACATCAAATTTGAATCTGACATACGAATATATTCTTCTATTTTAATATTACGTTCTCCTGCAAAGATGCGGAAAGGTTCTACTAAAGTATGAACAAAGTTGAGAAAGTTACCGAAACTCTTCACAATTTCCAGCTTGCCCGACTCAACTTTACGGAAATCCATTAACTGATTGACTAGAGATAACAAATACTTGGAGTTACGTTCTACGAAGTTGAGTTGTTCTATGACCTTAGGGTTACTACTCAGTTTCAAAGCCCTCTCTATCGGGCCGATAATGAGTGTAATAGGCGTACGGAACTCGTGAGTTATATTCGTGAAGAACGAAATTTTATTCACTGTCAATTCCTGCACCCGTCTCGACATCTGTACGAGCTGTGTTTTCTGCTGAGTTATCTTCTCATTTTGCTGAATGAGTATATTATTCTGTCGTGAGAGTTCGGTCGTCTGATGTTCGAGCAATAGTTTTTGCTCTTCCAACTCTCGGGTGCGTTCTTGAACAGTACGATGAAGCACTTCACGCTGCCTTTTGAGTGATTTAATACGACGTTGATATAGTTTCCACACGGCAAACGAGATGGCTATAAGTGCCAAAAGTATAAACCATGTAGTTTTATAAAAATAAGGTATGATGACAATTTCCAGTTCGGCAATACTTTCCTTCCCTCTCTCAACGCCGTCGGGCAGATACTTCACTTGTAATGTGTACTTACCGGGGCGCAGATTAGTGTAGCTAGCATAACGTCTATCGTCTGTAACCTTCACCCACTTGTCGTCAAAGCCCAAAAGGCGATAGCTATACAGATTATCACCTTTATAATTGAGTGCTGCAAATTCTACAGAGAAAGATTTTTCACGTTCGTGAATTCTCAGTTCTTTCAACCCAGAGATGTCTTCGGGCAGATATTTACTGCCGGGCAGTACAACTTCGCCACCAATATATAATTTGGTGAAACGCAGTGGAGCAGCTTGCAACTGAAGAGAACGATTATTGCTTATCACGGTCAATCCACCCACACTGCCGAAATAGAGTTTACCATCCGAACCTTTGCACGAAGCATTCCAATAGAACTGATCGTCTACTATCCCATCTTGCTGAGAATAGTTCACAAACTGATTATAGCGAGGATAGAAGCACGAAAGTCCGTTGTTGGTAGCCACCCAAAGAAGTCCACGGTCATCTTGTTCGATCCCGCGAATACTATTATTAGCAAGACCTTGTGACATGGTATAGGCAGTAAAATGATAATGACCCGAAGCATCTGTAACTTTCTTATAGAAACCATATCCATTGGTACCGAGCCATAGAGTGCCGTCTTTTGATTCGCAAAAGCAGGTCACCTTCTCAATAAGTTTCGACGCGGGATTATCTAACTTATACAAAAGATGTTGGTATCGAAAAGTACCTAGTTTGGAGCGCGAATGAAGATCAACAATATAAACGCCTTCCAGACAGCCTATCCATAATTTACCAGTGCGGTCGATAATAGAACCTATACAGCCGTGAATATTATTTGATTCTTTGTCAGAGAACGGCATTGTCAGCTTTTCTTGTTCGAGAGAGTAAAAATATAAACCGGGGTTGGCACCAATCCATATACCTTTATTAATAGGATCGTAAGAAAGAGCTCCGACAAAGTCGACATTGAAACCTGGAGTGGTTTTCGTAGAGATGACCTTAAGTACTCTACCTGGATATTTTAAATCGAGGAGATTGATGCTACCACCCCAAGTAGCTGCCCACAAACGATTCTTATTATCGGCAGCGAGAGCACTTACAGAGTTGTGACTCAACCCGCCATGTTCTTTTGTGAGATGAGTGAATCTATCCGAACCACGAGATAGAATATTCAATCCACCTTCGACACTACCCACCCACACCTTATTATATATATCTTCGTAGACAGCATTGACTGGATTTTGGGAGAGGCTCGATGGATTTTCTTTGTTATGGATAAAATTTTTCACCGATAGACGTTTCAGGTTGAGTTTATTGATACCACCAGTCTCGGTACCAAACCATATATGATCGTTATCGACTAACATACAATTTACGAAATTGCTATTCAGTTTTCCATTATCACTTCCACTGATACAATCAATATGGTCAAAATCATCTGTCAAAGGGTCGTATACATTCACTCCACAAAGAGTAGCGACAAGTAACTGGCGATCATTAGTTTCCGCCAGTCCGGTAAGATAGTCCTGCGAAAGCGAACGGTTTGAGATGGAATGCACGTAATGTTTCACTTTATTCGAATTACGGTTGTAACGATAGAGTCCATGATTGGTGGCGATCCACACTTCGTTCTCTTTATTGAGAAAAGCAGTGAAAGCGATGGCAGCATCATTGAGAATGATACCATTTATACGAGTTGCCTTAAGCTTTCCATTCGAAGTAGGATACATCTTCAATATAATCCCATTATAGCCTATCCAAATACACCCATCCCGGTCGATATCACTCATAGCAATGTCGGGGCCAATCAATGCATTGGTAAAGTACGACGATACAGAGTTCACGGCACCTTCTTCATCGAAAGCGATACGGCGGAGCCATCTATCGCCTTCTATCCACATACAACCCTTAGAATCTTTCATAACCTTCACAGCAGGACGATTGACAATGCTTTGCATCTTCTCTGTATGGTCTTCAATTTGTACCGGCTTCTGTGTAGCGAGGTCGATGATGTCGATACCTCCTTCTGAGACAGCCCATAGACGATGCTGATTGTCTTCGCAAGTATTGATGATGAAGTTGCTCTTAAGAGGGCAATTTGGGGTATTGGGTGAGAAATAGAGAAAATCATATCCATCGTATCGGGTTAAACCTCCACCGGCTGTAGATATCCATAAAAAGCCACGACTATCTTTGAACATATCATCCACGAAATTGTGAGGCAGTCCATCTTTCATCGTCACATAAGTAATACGATAACGGTCGATGAGTCGTTCGGCTTGAACAACGATTGCCGAAAGTATAAGCAATGATATAAAGAGGTATGATACTCGCTTCTTTCCCATGGTAGATTTTTTATTCGTGGTATCGACTTACAATTGAAATCGAAACAAAGTTATAATGTTTCTCCATAATTAAAAAAGAAACAGAATTCTTTTTATCGGAAGATAACAATTAGTCCACCATTCGTATTCGTATGTCCACCTTGAGAGTCATATTGGATTGTATTTTTGCAATGAAATTAAAATTTAAAGTATGAAGAACTTCTCTTTCCTCACTTCAGTTGCAATTATTTGTCTTTTGAGTAGTTGCTCTTCACCGAAGAGTTTCTCTCCAACAGCATCATCCAATCCCTGGCCTGATGATTATATCGACGTTGCAAGCATTAGTGACAAGAGCAGTTGGGGAACATACAATGTGCACGACCCATCTTGCCGCAAAATCGGTAAGTATTATTATATGTATTCCACAGATGCCATATTCGATTCTCCCTCATTACACAACAGCGAAATGAAAACGGGTTTCATCCAAGTGAGACGTTCGCTCGATTTGGTACATTGGGAATTCAAAGGTTGGGCATTTACTTCTATTCCTCAAGAAGCTATCGATTGGGTGCATTCTCATACCGGCGGAAAAGGAGCAACAAATATATGGGCTCCGTTCATTATTGCTTATCAGAATAGATATAGACTATATTATTGCGTCTCGGCTTTCGGTCGCAAGACATCTTATATAGGTATGGCAGAATCCGAATCTCCCGAAGGTCCATGGAGACAGAAAGGTTGTGTGGTGAAGACAAATGACAATAGTGTGATGAATGCCATTGACCCAAGCGTTATTGTTGATTCGAAGACAAATAAATGGTGGATGCACTATGGTTCTTTTTTCGGTGGATTGTATTGCATGGAACTCAATCCAGATACAGGATTAGCACTCGTTGACGGTGACCAAGGACATCTTTCTGCACGACGTGCCAATGGCAACCAAGACAATCAGGAAGCTCCTGAAATCATCTTCAATAAGAGACAGAACAAAGCTTTCCTCTTTTCTTCATATGACCCTCTGATGACAACGTACAACGTAAGGGCAGGTCGTTCGGATAAGATAGAAGGACCATTTTTAGATATTGATAATAACGACTTGCGAGACACTATCAATCATTACCCACTTCTTATCGCTCCTTATCGCTTCGAAGGTCACCCAGGATGGGCAGGAACTGGACATTGCGGAGTGATTTGCGATAATAATGGTAAATACTTTATGGTACACCAAGGACGACTCTCACCAGAAAATCTGCAAATGGTGCTTCATGTACGTCAACTGTTCTTTACACCAAGTGGTTGGCCTATTGTTTCACCCGAAAGATATACAGCAAGTAAATCTCGTACATTCAAAGAAAGAGACTTAGTCGGCAAGTGGGAAATAATACATTTCAAAAAACCGAAAAGAGAAAGGGAACTCGAAGATGGGCAAGTGTTATGGGGAGAAGGGCATCTTCTACCTAGTGAAGTGAATACCTCATTCGAATTGACTCTGAAGGTTGATCATAGTCTCAATACTAAAAATAATATAGGTAGATGGTCACTCTCCTCTCCAAAACAGCTGCTCGATATATCTATCGGTGACGAAATAATAAAAGATTTACTTCTCTTCTCTGGTCACGACTGGGAAAGGAATACTGACACCATACTCTTCTCTGGCCTTGATAAAGACGGATGTGCAGTATGGGGCAAACGAATATTTTAGTAAGGATTCATTAAAGTTGATTAGTTAAAGAATAAGTGTTGGTTAATTTCAGGTAATCAGGTTGTTCATCAGGTAACATAATTTGAAACAAACATTTAATTATATAATATGAGAACTTATTTTAAACTAATGACCATATTGGCTCTCTCGGCAGGAACAAATATCCATGCCCAATCAAACGAGATGCTGATACAGACCAACAAAGTGGGGGCTCAAATACAACCCACCATGTACGGCCTTTTCTTCGAAGATATCAATTATGCAGCAGATGGCGGATTATATGCCGAACTAGTAAAGAACCGTTCGTTCGAATTTCCTCAACACCTGATGGGTTGGGAAGCTTTTGGCAAATTCGAAGTACGAGATGACGGACCGTTCAATCGTTGTCCACATTATGTCAGACTTAGCGACCCGATGCACAAAGAGAAGCACACCGGGCTAGATAATAACGGTTACTTCGGTATCGGCATCAAAGCCGGTGCGACCTATCGTTTCTCTGTTTGGGCACGTTCGCCTAAAGATGCTAACGGAACACTTCGTATCCAACTTATTGATAGAACTTCGGGCGAAGAGGTACAAGCTTTGGCTTCGGCAGACATCACTGTCAACTCAAAAGAATGGAAAAAATATGAATTGCTGCTCACATCTAGTAAAACACTTCCAAAAGCTTCTCTACGTATTTTCCTCGACGGTAAATCAACAGTAGATGTAGAGCATATATCACTCTTCCCTATTGATACTTGGAAGAATCATAAAAACGGACTTCGCAAAGACTTGGTTCAAGCATTGGCAGATATTCACCCTGGTGTACTTCGTTTTCCTGGCGGATGTATTGTAGAAGGTACCGACCTCGCCACACGTTACAATTGGAAGAACACAATAGGACCGGTAGAAAACCGCCCCCTCAACGAGAATCGCTGGCAATATACATTTCCCCATCGTTTCTATCCTGACTATTATCAAAGTTATGGACTTGGGTTCTTCGAGTTCTTCCAATTAGCCGAAGAAATTGGAGCCGAACCTCTACCTGTACTGAGTTGTGGATTGGCTTGTCAGTTTCAGAATGATAATCCAAAGGCGCATTGTCCTGTCGATAGTCTCAGCAGCTATATTCAAGATGCACTCGACTTGATAGAATTTGCCAACGGCAATACTACCAGCAGATGGGGTAAGATTCGTGCCGATATGGGACATCCCGCACCATTCAATTTAAAGTTTATCGGTATTGGCAATGAGCAGTGGGGAGAAGAATATCCATCTCGCCTCGAACCATTCATCAAAGCTATACGCAAAACTTACCCAAATATCAAAATTATAGGGACTTCTGGACCTGACTCAGAAGGCAAACAATTTGAATATCTCTGGCCGGAGATGAAACGTTTGAAGATTGACTTGGTAGATGAACATTTCTATCGCCCCGAGAAATGGTTTTTAAGTGAAGGGACTCGTTATGACAAGTACGATCGTAAAGGTCCGAAAGTATTTGCAGGCGAATACGCTTGTCACGGTGCAGGAAAGAAATGGAATCATTTTGAAGCATCACTTCTCGAATCAGCATTCATGACTGGACTAGAACGTAACGCAGATATAGTGAACATGGCAACTTATGCACCTCTATTTGCTCATATCGAAGGATGGCAATGGCGTCCAGATATGATATGGTTCGATAATCTGAATAGTGTACGCACTGCCAGTTACTACGTTCAACAACTCTATTCAACATATAAAGGTACAAATGTACTACCACTTACTATGAATAAAAGACCTGTAGCAGGTCTAGAAGGTCAGAATAGCTTGTTTGCTTCAGCTGTTATCGACAAGAAGAACGGTGAGATAATCGTAAAGGTCGTTAATACATCCGACAAAGTTCAAAATCTTTCTATGATACTTGCTGGATTAAAATTACAAACGACTACTGTAAGGACTCTTACTTTACACACCGATAATATGGATGCTGACAATACTTTACAGAATCCTAATATTATTTTCCCAATAGAAGGCTACACGCAGATCAATGATAATAAGATCAATACAAAAATAGGAGCAAAAACTTTTGCAGTATACATCATAAAGGAATAAAGATAATGAGTTTATATTTTAATAATCTAGAGGTTAAGTTCTTCTTAGTAGCTATTCTTAGTGTAATCCCTCTCGGGTCGTTTGCTAAGAATGACACAACTTTTGTTGCCAGCGGCAATCCCATTGTAAAATACAAGTATACGGCAGACCCTGCTGCACTTGTCTACAAGAATATGGTTTACATTTATGCCGGCGAAGATGAATGCCCTCCCACAGGAGAGCGATATGTGATGCACAAATGGTGTGTCTTCTCCACTTCCGATTTCATACACTGGACAGAACATAGCACTCCTCTTACAGTGAAAGATTTTAAATGGGCAAAAGACGATGCATGGGCAGGACAGGTTATTGAATGTGACGGTAAGTTCTACTGGTATGTTGCTATCGAACATGGCACTATACCTGGCAAATCTATAGGAGTCGCCGTTGCTGATACGCCTATCGGTCCGTTCAAAGATGCCCGAGGTTCGGCACTCATAACCAACAACATGACTACAAAATATACGGATATAAGTTGGGATGATATCGACCCAACAGTAATAATAGATTCTGATGGCCAAGCCTATCTTATCTGGGGTAACAGAGTGTGCTACTATGCCAAGCTCAAAAGAAACATGATAGAACTCGATGGAGATATACATACTTTTAACGACTTGCAGCGCTATACAGAAGCTCCTTGGATTCATGAACGAGGAGGATGGTACTACCTATCTTATGCTTCTGAATTTCCAGAAAAGATATGCTACGCTATGAGTCGTCATATTACCGGACCTTGGCAATATAAAGGTATACTCAACGAACTGGCTGGCAATTCTAATACCAACCATCAAGCTATTATCAATTTAAAAGGGAATTGGTATTTCATCTATCATAACGGTGCAATTAATACTAATGGCGGTAGTTTTCGACGCTCGTTCTGTATTGATAGATTGTACTATAATGCTGATGGTAGCATAAAGCGTATTCAAATGACAAGCGAAGGCATAACTTCGAAATAACAACATTTATCACTATTGATACGTTGAAAATAAGATTATTCATCATGGTCTTAACAAAATAATATCTATCTTTGAAACGATTTTTATTCAATAAGACCATTATGAAAATATACAAAGCATTATTTATAACACTTATTGCCATTACTTTCTTTGGCTGTAAGAGTTCTGATAATACTCCAGTTCTTGAAATTTCGCAAGCATCTCTGACGAATGTAAATGCTGAAGGAGAAACTCGTAGTCTAGCCCTATCGACTAGTGGAGCATGGACTGCTACAACGTCTTCCGATTGGCTAACGATTTCTCCAACTTCAGGAGAGAAAGATGCAACATTACAAATCACCGTTAATGCCAACAAGACATGGATTGCCCGACAAGATTCAATCATATTAAAGATGGGCGATTTGAAAAAGACTATTTCTATCGCACAAAATGTCAAGACTGATATGGATGACAACTATGAATATGAAATTCCACTCAATATCATTCTTTTGGAATATAACGGAAAACAATTGGCTACCGATTCTCGAATAAAGCTAGTAATAGCCCAATTGAATCAACTCTATAAAAATAGCGGTACTAACATTCAATTTACCGTTGCCAATATTAGTCACAACTCAGTACTGACCTCAACTATTGACTCTCAGAAAGACATACAAGCCGATAAAAGAGGAGGTACATACTTCAACATGATGAAGGATCCTAATCTATACATTAATATATTCATTCATACGATGCCTGATAATGCTCAATTTGCAGGTATATCTGTATTTCCAATAACCACAGCAACACAACCGATAGAGAGTAATAATATGTTTGAAGTGACAAAAACTTATCCAATAACTTTCAACCAGATTGATCAAGTAATAGCAATATGTTTCAATTCAATAATTGTCAACTTGGATCCACCCGACCAAGATGCTATGTCGTGGACGATGGCCCATGAGATTGGACATTACCTCGGATTATTCCATGTATTTGGAGAAAATACTACTGATCCTTGTATAGATACCGATTGTTGTACCGATACTCGCACTTATAACAGAAGTAATTATGAGACATGGCTAACTACACAAAGAAAAAATGGTGTAACTGATGACACAGCCTTATCGGCAAGAACAACCTGTGATGGCATAGCCTATACAGCCAAGAATTTTATGGACTATAATTGGTGTCTCAATACAGAGTTCAGTACTCAACAGTTGGCACGTATGCGCCATATTCTTTATTATAGTCCACTTATTCCTGGACCGAAAAAGCCTCAAGCCACAACTCGTGCTGAAGAAGGATGGATATATAGTAAACCTTTCAAGTATGTTGTAGACCATCTTCGTAATAGATAATTGACCAAATTCATCAATAAAAAAGGAGGGTATCACTTCATATGATATCCTCCTTTTTTATTAATGAATTAGAAAGTTATTCACGAACTCGAATCTTCTTGCTCAAGTCCTCTTTTAATACCTTCATTATTTCTGGCCTATTATCAATCGACTTTCCGAAGCGAGCATCACGATGCAAGTTGATAAGTTCGTAGGCCGGTAGATTGGCTGCACGAGACATTGTTTTACCTACGATATCTGTCTTTCCAGCTTTGATAAGAGCAGCTTTCAACATGGTCTCATGTTCATCGCCCAACTGATAACCATCAAAAGGATAATCTTCGACCGCTGTTGTAGGTTGTAAACCGTCTGGCATACTCGGATTTTCACCATTCTTATTGACAAAGCGACTAATCATCACATAAATACCCCAATTAGAAATGCTAGAAGGGACTTTATTATCATACAAATCTTTAGTGGATAAGATAGAACCAGTACAATACTTTCCATGAGATGCTTGTCCTATCAATTCTATCGGAGTATAAGGCATCAAACCGATGAGTAAGCCCTCGGAAGCCGATGCTGTACCCGAACTGATGATGGCATAAATCTTGGTGAGCCCCATATTGGCATCTGTTGTATTGACAGACTTAGTAGTACCATCTGATGCGGAATATTTATGATTGGCTTTGAGATACGAATGTTGATCAGAATTCTTTTTTTGCCAATACTCTGTATACTTATCATTCCAAATATTAGCATGGAATACACCACCTGCTGACACTGCATCTGCTGGAGCAAATATCGAAGCCAATAGTTCTTCGGTTATTACATAGCCACCACCGTTATAACGTAAATCAAGAATCAGCTCTTTAGCCCCTTCTGCTTTAATAGCTTTACAAGCTGCTATCAATTCAGGAATAGAATTCAAATCGAAAGCAGTAAAAGCCAAATAGCCAACTTTCTTACCACCACAGTCAAATACTTTGGATACCAATACAGGATCTTCGTACATCTTCACTGCAGTAAGAGTCATATCTTGTCCAACATCAATTGTCTTGTCTTTCAACACACCCATTGTAATCTTCAAGCTACCCGCATTGAACAATTGCATATAATTGTCTTTCGTGATATTCGCACCATCTATTTTGATAATGATATCACCACGCTTCAAGCCGGCTTTAGCTGCAGGACTATCTTTATAGACATATTGAACAATAAAAAAGTAATTGTTAGTATTATTGAACTTCCCAGCTGTCAAGCTCCAGCCAAAAGTAGTTTCAACACCTTCTACAGACGAGGAGAAGGAAGCGAAATCATCGGTAAGCATGGTCCATTTATCCACATCCTTACCATTCTTCTTGTAACGAATAGTTTTTACGATACCAATTGGATCATTGTTCGTGTTTTCATCCAGCTTAGAAAGATCAGAATTGATTTCTTTACTCCAAAGATAAACATCAGATAAGACATCACTAGCGAATACATTTGCATAAAACTGCTCATCAGTAGTAACCCGTTTGACAACTGGTTTATTCGGGTCTACTACAGGGTTATCACTTCTGGAACAGGCGCCCATCACAAGTAGGACGGACAAAAACATAAAATAAGAATAATACCTTTTCATAAAACGATTTTTAAATTAATTTAGTTCGCAAAGGAAATGAAAATAATTTAATTATTCGTTATATTCTTGCAAAAAAGGATTATTTTTATTTTGAGTTACTTATTTTCAACAGCCTTCAATCCCATCTTCGCGGCCTTTTCCATCATAAACTTGCGAGCTGGCTCGTATTCATTAGGAATAATACCGTCAAGAATTGCATCTTTAATCAATGTTTTAAGTGTACCAACTTGTTGGCAAGGTGGTAATCCGAAAATCTCCATGATTTCTTCACCCTTCACCGGTGGTTGGAAGTTACGGATTCGGTCGCGCTCTTCCAAATCTACCAACTTCTGACGTACCAATTGAAAGTTATTTAGGAAACGTTGACGGCGCTCATTATTTTTAGAAGTGATATCAGCTTCGCAAAGCATCATCAAATCATCTATATCATCTCCTGCCTCGAAGAGCAAACGGCGCACAGCAGAATCTGTCACTTCTTCATCGGCAATAACGATAGGACGCATATGGAGTTCTACAAGCTTTGCCACATACTTCATCTTCTCGTTTTTTGGTAATTTCAATCGATCGAAGATTTTAGGAACCATCTTTCCACCAATAAAGTTGTGATTATGAAAAGTCCATCCATTCTTGCCACTCCACATCTTAGTACGTGGTTTGCCAATATCATGTAGCAATGCCGCCCATCTCAGCCAAAGGTTATCAGTGTGCTTGCTGATATTGTCGAGCACCTGCAAAGTATGATAGAAATTATCCTTGTGCCCTACCCCATTCTTCGTTTCAACACCTTCGAGAGCTATCAGTTCGGGAAAAAATATTTCGAGTAATCCACAACGTTCCAAGTCTACAAAGCCTTTGGAAGGTACAGGAGAAAGAATAATTTTGTTAAGTTCGTCGATGATACGCTCTGCCGAAATTATTTTGATCCGTTCTTTCTGACGGCACAAAGAATCGAAAGCTGCATCATCGATATAAAAGTTGAGCTGAGTAGCGAATCGTATACAGCGCATCATACGAAGTGGGTCGTCACTGAAAGTGATATCAGGATCGAGTGGTGTACGAACTACCTTTTCTTGTAAATCATGAATACCATTGAATGGATCGACCAATTCACCGAATCGTGCACTGTTCATACAGACAGCCAGTGTATTGATGGTAAAATCTCGTCTGTTCTGATCGTCTTCAAGAGTTCCATCTTCGACAATCGGTTTCCGAGAGTCACTACGATAAGATTCTTTACGAGCACCGACAAATTCAATTTCTAAATCTTTATATTTCAACTGAGCGGTACCAAAGTTTTTAAACACTGACACATGAGCTCTCTTACCCAAACGTTTCTTTAAACCTTGCGCCATGTTGATGCCACTACCAACAACTACTATATCTATATCATTCGAAGGACGTTGCAGATAGAGGTCACGGACATATCCACCAACGATATAACATTCCAATCCTAACTCATCTGCCGCAGCCGAAATTTCTCCAAATATGGGCGCTGCGAAACAATCTTTCAGTTCCTTCTCACTTAATTTTATCATGAATTTGCCTTTATTCGCTTTAGAGTGTGCAAAGATACTAATTTTATTCGTATTTTTGCAGATATTATAAAAACAAGCAATGAAGAAATTCTTTTTACTTTTAAATATCCTAGTTCTGACAATTTCATGTACCGGTTCAAAAGAAGAGAAAGCTGAGGCAAGACTTGAAGCTGCACGCACTGCTTTGGAACGAGAAGACTATAATGAAGCGAAACTGCAAATAGACAGCATCAAGATTCTTTATCCTGAAGAATTCAAAGTAAGAAAAGCCGGACAGGACTTACTCTGTGCCGTAGTGATTAAAGAGCAACAGCACAATCTACGCTACTTGACTTCCACTCTATTGGCTAAACAGCAGGAATATGATGCAATAAAAGGTAGGTATAAGTTAGAGAAAGACAGAAAATATCAAGAAGTAGGCAATTACTTCTGGCCCACCCAGGTGGTAGAAAGGAATTTACGTCGTAGCTTTCTGCGTTTTCAAGTGAACGAACAAGGTATTATGACAGTTACATCTATCTATCATGGCAAACAATTCATCAACCACAACGCCATCAAAGTGACAGCACCCGATGGTACATTTGCTGAGACTCCAGTATCGGGCAATGTTTATCGCGACAGCTACTCGGGAATGAAATTCGAACAAGCTGATTTCCATTATGGAGAAGATGGCGGAGTCATCAAGTTCTTGTTTTCCAATCGCGACAAGAATATCAGAGTAGAATTCTTAGGCAGGAGTAAATATGCAATGACAATGACACCTGCCGACCGAGAGGCAATGTATCAGATATGCCAACTCACTACTGTTCTGACAGCAATACAAAAGACAAAGGCTGCTATCGATGATGCCAATGTCAAAATTAAGTTTGTGATGAAAAAGCAGCAATACGAGGGTAAGTTTAAGCACTAAATACCTAGTATATTTATTGGCTTATTCTCTTCGCTTTTGAATTGTCCGCTAATATCAGCTTCTTTTGGCTTCAATTCCAACGCCTTTTTTGCATCAGCAACGGAGCCTTCTTTATCTCCTTTCAATAGTTTGGCGCGACCTCTTTCTTGGTAAGCATCAGCAAAATTGGGACTCATCTCGATTGCATCATCAAACAGTTTGATGGCTTCATCCAACTTATTCTGTCTGATAAGCAAGCCTCCCAGGCTGGTATATGCTTGTTCGAAGAAAGGATCTGTCTCTATCAAATTGCGGTACACTTTCTCTGCATCCTCATCTCTATCCGTCGCTTCAAAGAGTTTGCCCTTCAATCTGAGGGCATCTTCATCAGCATCATTGAGAGCCAGAACAGCATTAATATCCTTTTCAGAATCTGCATATTGCTGCATCGTCATCAAAACTTCGGCACGCAACAGCAAAGCCTGAACATATTCTTCTTGCAAGGCAATGGCTTTGGTCAATGCAGCTACAGCCATCACATCATTATGAAGGCTGAACAAAGCACGTCCTTGTAGAAAGTACGCCGCAGCACTTTCAGCATTAAGAGTAATTGCTTTCTCGGCAGCAGTCAGCATCTCATTGTGTTTATCTATCAAGAAACAAACATTAGCCAAGGCAAGGAAAGATTCAAGATTATTGGGATAAGTAACGGTAAGTCTATTGTAAACCTCAAATGCCTCCTCCAACTTACCATGAATGGACAGGGTTTGTCCAAGATGTGCCAATACTTCTTCATCATCACGAATCTTTAAAGCTTCGCGAAAACATTTCTCAGCATAATCCAACTGCCCCATATTCTGAGTGCGGATACCATCATATTTGAATATCTCAAAATTTTTATTTTCTTCTTTCGCCTTCTCTTCTTCGGGAGAAAGTGTTGTCGAACTGAATATTGATTTAAAAAAGCCCATTCTTGATAGATTTTAAGTAATGCTTGTAAATTATAAAGTGCAAAGATAATTCATTTCTTTTAAAATAATAAGATAATAAGTATATTTGCGCCATATTATTCAGTTTATTCAGTCCTAACCATTTATATTTATTATGTACGGAGCTATTGTTGGTGATATCGTCGGATCTATCTATGAGTTCGACAACTTGAGACAGAAAGATTTTCCATTGTTTGGTGACGGTTGTGATTTCACAGACGACACGGTGATGACCATTGCCGTAGAGAAATGGCTTTGTAGTGAAACATCTATTGATGCTTTGGATGAAAAACGACTTGTAGAGATAATGCAAGACTTCGGGCGGCGTTATCCCGACAGAGGTTATGGCGGACATTTTGCAATTTGGCTATTCGAAGATGAACCTCAACCCTATAACAGTTGGGGCAATGGTTCTGCTATGAGAGCAAGCGGAGCAGGATGGCGTTGCAATAACATGACCGAAACAAGACGAGTAGCCAAGATGACAGCCGAAGTGACTCACAATCATCCCGAAGGAATCAAAGGGGCCGAAGCTACTGCAGCCGCTATCTTTTTGGCTCGAAATGGCAAATGCAAAGCAGATATCAAGCAATATATCGAAACTGAATTCGGTTACGATTTGAACTTCACTTGCGACGAGATACGGCCTACTTACCAATTCAATGAGACTTGCCAAGATACTGTTCCACAAGCAATAGTAGCCTTTCTAGAGAGTACCGACTTTGAAGATGCCATTCGCAACGCCATATCAATAGGAGGAGACAGCGACACACTAGCTTGCATCACTGGAGGTATTGCCGAAGCATTCTATGGTGCAGTGCCCGAAGATATTCTTCGACAAGTGAAGGCGATTCTAACAAAAGAGCTAGATGATATTGTGGAAAGCTATTATCGTTTTATTCATCTTCGGCATTCGCTTGCAAAGTTATAATCTTTCTTGAATATTTTGCCAATTCAAGATGAAGTAGCTGACAATCGTTTGAATTGACTATCCACACAAAAGAGTCGTATTCTATTAAAAGAGCGAAGTAATTCCTGCTATACCACCAATAAGAAGAAGGTATCTCAACAATTTACCAATAGTCATAGAGAGCATCACAATCCAGATATTGGCGCGCATTAGTCCTAGCACCACAAGGATAACATCTCCGATACCCGGAACGAATGACAGAAATGCCATCCAAGCACCATATTTTTGAATATAAGAAGAGACCTTATCCATCTTTTCTTGCTTGATGCCCAAAAGTTTTTCTATCCATTTCATCTTGCCCAGCATGCCGATACCATAACAAGTGGCTCCACCCAATGCATTGCCAACAGTAGCCAACAAAACGAGAAGCATCGGACTTAGTCCCATATAGACATATGCCGCCAAAATCGCTTCGGAAGCAAATGGTAGAAAACTACCTGACAGGAATGCCGAAACAAACATTCCAGCATATCCCCAATCTATTAAGAACTGATATATTGAATTCATCATACCAATTGAAAACTTTATTCTAATACTTCTCTTGAGAAATAGGACGGGAAGTTACAGATATTTAGTCTAATATTGTATATAACTACAAACTTTTTTTCATTTCTCATTCTATTCTTATAATTTTGCAATTCAATTACAATAAACATG